>JANNKI010000233.1:0-11334 GCA_031396225.1 bacterium
GCCGGCGCGCTGATCGTGGACGGCACCGGCAAGCACGTGGCCCCCGGCATCATCGACGAGCACAGCCACGCCGCCATCCTCGGCAACGTCAACGAGTGCACGAACAGCCTGACGTGCGAGGTGCGCATCCAGGACGTCATCAACTCGGAGAGCACGAACCTCTATCGGCAGCTGGCGGGCGGCACGACCATGATGCACTTGCTGCACGGCTCGTGTAACGCGATCGGCGGCCAGTGCGCGGTGATCAAGGGCAAATGGGGAGCGCCGCCCGACGAGCTTCTCTACGCGCAGGCGCCGGCCACCGTGAAGTTCGCGCTGGGCGAGAATCCAAAGCAGGCGAATTTCGGCACCGATCGCACGACCCGCTACCCCAAGACGCGCGCCGGCGTGGAGCAGACCATCCGCGAGGCGTTCATGCGCGCGCAGGACTACGACCGCGCGTTCGCCGAGTTCCGCTCCGGTCGCCGCGTGCTGCCGCCCCGGCGCGATCTGCAACTGGATGCACTGTCCGAGATCGTGGCCGGCAAGCGGCTGATCCACGCTCACAGCTACCGGCAGGACGAGATCCTGATGCTCATGCGGCTCACCGAGTCGTTCGGGTTCCGCGTGAACACGTTCACGCACATCCTCGAGGGCTACAAGGTGGCCGACGAGATGGCGGCTCACGGCTCGTCGGGCATGGGCTTCACCGATTGGTGGGGCTACAAGCAGGAGGTCATCGACGCCATTCCCTGGAACGGCTACCTGATGTGGGACCGGGGCGTGAACGTGGGGTTCAACTCGGACAGCGACGAACTGGCGCGCCGGTTGAACACCGAGGCCGCGAAGGCCATCAAGTACGGCGGTGTGCCGCGCGAGGAGGCCCTTCGGATGGTCACGCTGAATCCCGCGAAGTCCCTGAAGATCGACCGGTACGTGGGCTCGCTCGAGCCCGGCAAGGACGCGGACTTCTCCCTCTGGAGCGGCGAGCCGCTGTCGCCGTACTCGGTGTGCGAGCAGACGTGGGTGGAGGGCCGCAAGTACTTCGACCGCGCCGAGGACCTCGCGGGACGCGAGGCGCTCACGAAAGAGCGTGTCGCGCTGGTCGCGGCGGCGAAAGCCGCCAGGAAGGACGGCGAGGCTCCCAAGGGCGGACGCGGCAACTGGCCACCGCGCTACCTCGAGGAGACCGACGAGAGCGGGAACGACTGCGGCGGGCACGCCGGACAGGGCATGCCGTTCCTGAGCGAGAGCGATCGCAAGGCGAAGCAAGCGGGAGAGGAGGGCTCGCGATGAACCGCATGACCCGCAACCCCCGCCTGTTCCTGGCGAGCGTGCTGGCGCTTGTCTCGTTCGGTGCGTCCTTCGCGCGCGCCGAGGTGCTGGCCCTCGCGGGCGGCACCGTGCATCCCGTGAGTGGCCCGGCCATCGCCAATGGCACCGTGCTGGTGGAGGGCACGCGCATCACCGGCGTGGGCGCCGGGCTCGCCGTGCCCGCCGGGGCGCGCGTGGTGGACTGCACCGGCAAGCACGTGTACCCCGGTTTCGTGCACGCGAACACCACGCTGGGCCTGCACGAGGTGTCCACGATCCAGGGAGCCGACGACACGCAGGAAGCCGGCAACGTGAACCCCAACCAGCGCGCCGAGGTCATGTACAACCCCGACAGTGACTTCCTGGCGGTGGCGCGCCTCAACGGCATCACCAGTGTGTTGAGCGTGCCCGGCGGCGGCAGCGTGCGCGGCACGTCGGCCCTGATGCACCTGAGCGGCTGGACGCAGGAGGACATCGCCGTGCGCGCGCCGGTGGCGCTGCACGTGCAATGGCCCAACATGACGCCGGTGCGGGCGTTCTTCGAGACGCGGAGCGACGCGGAGCAGGCGAAGGCGCGCGACGAGGCCCTCCGCGTCATCTCCGATGCGTTCGACGACGCGCGGGCGTACGGCAAGGCGCGCGACGCCGAGAAGGGCGCCGGCGTGCCTCGGCATGACGGCGACGTGCGCTGGGACGGCATGCGGAAAGTTCTCCGGGGCGAGATCCCGGTGGTGTTTCATTGTGATGGGCTGAACCAGATCAACGCCGTGCTCAAGTTCTGCGACACGCAGAAGCTCACGAAAGTGGTGTTGCTGGGCGGGCACGACAGCTGGCGCGTGGCCGACGAGCTGAAGCGCCGGGACATCGCGGTGATCGTGGCGGGCGTGCTGAGCATGCCGCGCCGCGGCGACGAGGCGTACGACGCAGCGTTCACCGTGGCGGGCAAGCTCGCCCGCGCCGGCGTGCGCTTCTGCATCGCGGACGAGGGCGGCTCGTTCTCGGCCGCCATGGCCCGCAACCTGCCGCAACACGCGGCCATGGCGTCGGCGTTCGGCCTGGACCGCGACGAGGCGTTGAGGGCGGTGACGCTCTACCCGGCTCGGATCCTCGGCGCGGGCGACCGCGTGGGCTCGATCGAGGTGGGCAAGCTCGCCGACCTCCAGGTCACAGACGGCGACCCGCTCGAGGTGGCGACTCACTGCGAGCAGGTGGTGTTGAACGGCCAGCTCATGCCCATGGAGTCCCGCCAGACGCAGCTCTTCCGGAAGTACGACGGCCGCCCGCGCGGCGCGAAGGCGCGCAAGCGCTGACAGCCCACCGCCGCGAGTTGGGTGCGATGCCGCAACCCCGTACCGCTTGCCGGGGGATTCGGCGCAGCCGGGCGTGCGCGCCAATGCCGGGGGGGAGCCCAGCGCCGGTGTTCGCTGGCCGCAAACGCATGTCGTGCGTGCCCCGACAAGCCGCGCGCACGAGCGCTCATGACTGGCACACGTCGTGCATTCGAGCATCGGTGGGCAATAGCTCGAGGACCCCGCCGCTTCCCCGCTCGGCAGACGGGTGAGCACGGGACGCGCAGTCAAGGTTACACGACCGACACGTTCTCCCCACGGGTGTCGGGCGATGGCAAGAGGCTCCGGACCCTCCCTCCGGGGCCTTCTTGCTTGTGCTCGTGGGGCGACGAGCGTTGGCGCGACTCCCGGCAGGCGGCTGGCGCCGACCCGCGCTGGTCGGGCGGCCACCAGCGTTGGGCGGCCGCGACCTGCGATTCCCGCGACGCCCGCATAAGCTCGCCTCGTTCGATGGGTCCCGGGGTGCCTCGCGGCGGTGTCGCGGGCCGGGATCGATCGCGATCCCACCATGGAAGGTCCGGGGCCTCGACGCCCCTCACACACCGGCCCGCGCGTCCGTGCGGCCGGCCTCGCAGGAGACCGCGACATGCCCACCGTCACCACGCACGCACCCGGCACGTTCAACTGGCCCGAACTCGCCACCAACGACCAGGACGCCGCCAAGAAGTTCTACTCGTCGCTGTTCGGCTGGCAGATCAAGGACCAGGACATGGGCCCGGGTGGCGTTTACACCATCTTCATGCGCGAGGGCGTGGACGTGGCCGCGCTCTACACGCTGCAGCCCGACATGGTGAAGAACGGCGTGCCCCCGAACTGGGCAGCGTATGTCACCGTGGAGAACGCCGATGAAGCGGCCGCGAAGGCCAAGACGCTGGGCGGAACGGTGGTCATGGAGCCGCTCGACGTGATGGAGCATGGCCGCTTGTCGGTGATCAGAGACCCGCAGGGCGCCACGTTCTGCGTGTGGCAGGCCAAGACGCACATCGGCGTGGGCGTGTTGGGCGAGCCCAATTCGCTCGGCTGGACGCAGCTGAACGCCAAGGACACCGAGGCCGCGAAGAAGTTCTACCCCGCGCTGCTCGGCTGGAAGGTGCAGGACGACCCCATGCCGGACGCGATGGGTGGCGGGTCGTACACCACGTGGCTCAAGGCCGACGGCCCCGCGGGCGGCATGATGGCGATGCCTCCGGGAGCGGGCCCGATGCCGTCGCACTGGCTCTCCTACTTCGCGGTGACGAACGTGGACGCGAGCGCCGAGAAGGCCGCTTCGCTCGGTGCCCGGACGCACGTGCCGCCCACGGACATCCCGGGCACCGGGAGGTTCGCGGTGCTGGGTGACCCGCAGGGCGCGGTGTTCGCCCTGGTGAGCTTCTCGACGGGCGCCTGATCGGCCCGAGTCTCTCGGACACCCCCAGTCCCACCACGCGCCCGGTCGCGACTCAGCGGCCGGGCGCTGGTGTGTCCGGCCCGGGGGCGCGGCCCGTGCACCTGCCGGCGCGCGTCGCGTACACTCCCCGCTCGCCCGTACGGAACCACGTTCCCCACGCTCCGGAGGCTGCCGCGTGCGTCGTCCCCGACTCGTTCCCCTCCTGCGAGGCGCGCTGATCGGCGCCGCGCTCGCCGGGTTCACGGCACTCGCGACGCTTGCCGCGCCGGCTCGCTTCGACTTCTACTCACGCGGGCCCTACCAGGTGGGCGTGCCCCGGCCCGCCGACATCCTCGGCTACGCGCCCGGCACGTTTCACACCACGTGGGGCAACATGGAGCGCGTGCTGGACGGGCTCGAGCGCGCGCGTCCCGAGCGCGTGCGGCGTGAGCCGTTCGGTCGCACGGTCGAGTCGCGCGAGAGATCGCTGTTCATCGTGTCCTCGAGCGAAAACCTGGCGAAGCTCGACGCCATCCGCGAGGGCAGCGCGAAACTCTCCGACCCGCGCGGTGTGCCGGCGTCCGAGTTGGAGCGCCTCGCGCGCGAGTTGCCGGTGACGGTGTGGCTCAACTACAGCATCCACGGGGACGAGTCGGCCTCGTTCGAGGCCATGATGCAGGTGGCCTACCAACTGGTGGCGGGCGACGACTCGCTCACGAACACGCTGCTCCGGAACGCCGTCGTGCTGATGAACCCGGCGCACAACCCCGACGGCCACGAGCGCTTCGTCACCTGGATCAACGCGCACGGCCAGGGCAATCCCGAACACTGGTCACTCGAGCAGCAGCGCTCGCAGCCGTGGGGCATCGGCGGGCGGCGCACGCACTACCAGTTCGATCCCAATCGCGACGCCCTGGCCATGAGCCAGCCCGAGTCGCGACAGATGTCGCGCGAAATCCGCCGCTGGCGGCCGCAAGTGTTCGTGGATCACCATGGGCAGACGGCTTCGTTCTTCTTCCCGCCCACGTCGGAGCCCACGAACCACACGCTCGGGCTGGCCGACTACCGGCGCTGGGTGGAGCGCTTCGGTCGCGGCAACGCCGCGGCGTTCGATCCCTACGGCTGGAACTACTACGTGCGCGACTATTTCGACTTCCACGCCACCGGCTACTGGGACGTGTGGCCCACGCTGCAGGGCGCGATCGGCATGACCTACGAGACGGACGGGGGCGGCAACCTGGCGTTCCGGCGCGACGACGAGACGGTGGTCACGCTGCTCGACGGCATGGCGCGGCATTTCACCGCGTCGCTGGCCACGCTGGAGACGGCGGTGCGCTTCCGAGAAGAGCGCCTGCGCGACATGGCCTCGTTCGCGCGCGGCTCGTGCGCGCCGCAATCGAATGCGCCGCGCGCCTATGTGTTGGATCCGGCGGATGACCCGGTGCGGGCGGCGGCGCTGGTGGAGAATCTCCAGTACGCGGGCGTCGAGGTGCAGTGGGTGGGCAAGTCGCTCGTGGTCCGTAACGCGCGTGCCCTGTGGGCGGACCCGGGCTCCAAGCCAGCGCCCGCGGACGGCAAGGGCTTGGCGCGCGCGGGCGTGGTGCTGGCCCCGGCCCAGCCTTCGGCGGCGCGGACGTTCGCCACGGGCGCGTTCGTGGTGGACCTGGCGCAGCCGGGCAGTCGCGTGGCGCGCGCGTTGATCGAAGAGGACCGCTCTGTGGATTCGGCGTTCGCGCGCCTGGAGCTGGAGAAATACGCGCGCAACGTGCGCCGCGGCCGTCGCGCGCCGGGCGAGGGCTACAGCTTCTACGACATCACGGCATGGGCGCTGCCACTCTCCTACGGCGTGCGCACGTACGCGGTGAACGAGGTGCCGTCCGGGGGCGTGCGCCTCGCCGATCCCGACCCGAACGCCGCGGACGAGTCGGCGGACCCGCTGCCCGATTCGCTCGCGGTGGGCGTGCCGGTCACGGCGCGCACCTCGCGCGTCGGGCCGCTCGTGCTGCGCGACCGTTCGGATGCGGTGGTGTTCGACGCGCGCGGTGCGGTGGTGGGGGGCGAGGCGACCACGGCGTACGTGTGGTCGTGCGCCACGGACGGCGCGGCGCGACTCGCGCTGCGATTGCTGCAGGAAGGCTATCGCGTGGCCACGGCCGCCCGGCCGTTGCGCGCCGCGGGGCGCGATTTCCCGCGCGGGTCGTTCATCGCACGCGTGGAGCGCAACGCCAACTCGCTGCACGAGCGCATCGCGCAACTCGCGCGCACGAGCGGCGTGGGCGTGCTGGCGGTGAACAGCGCGTTCACCGACCGCGGCGATACGGGCGTGGGCTCGGAGAACATCGTGAGCTTGAAGAAGCCCTCGATCGCTGTGGTCGTGGACGGCCCGGTGTCGCCAGAGGCCTACGGCTGGCTGTGGTTCCTGCTCGAGCGCCGGCTCGGCGTGCGCTTCACGGCCGTTCGGGCCGATCGCCTCGGCAGCATCGAGTTGGACCGCTACAACATCGTGGTCATACCCGACGGAGGGCCCGGCCTGGCATCCTCGCTAGCCGGAGGCATGACGACCATAAAGGACTGGGTGACCCGCGGCGGTACACTCGTGTGCCTCGATGACGCAGCCGAGTTGCCCACGCTCGCGAGCGTCGGGCTCTCGAGCAGCAAGGTGGTGGGCGTGCCGGCCAAGCCGCGCAAAGACGACGAGGAGATCCCGCACCCGGACAGCTCGGCCGCCGAGGCCGCGCGCCGGCCGCAGTTCGTGCCCGGCACGGTGTTCTGGGCCACGCCCGACCCGCGCCAGTGGCTCACTTGGGGCTACGGCGAGGGGCGCATCCCGGTGATGGTGCAGGGCAGCACCATGCTCACGCCCACCAAGGAGGGTGCCAACGCGCTGCGTTTCGACCGCGTGCCGCTCACGGTGACCGGCTGGACCTGGCCCGAGACCGAACGACGACTGGCGCACTCGGCGTTCGCGGTGGACGAGCCCAACGGCAACGGCCACGTGGTCATGCTGGCGGGCCCGGTGCTGTTCAGGTCGTACTGGCGCAACACCGAACGGCTGCTCACGAACGCGCTGCTCTACGCGCCGGCGTTGGACTGATGCCATGAATGACACGCGGCCACCCGCCGGCGCCGACTCGCCGCTCGGAAAGCTCTCGCCCGACGCGTTTACGCGGCTGATCGAGCCGCACCTGGGTGCCACGCGCGTCGAGGTGGCGGTGGGTCCGCGCGCGGGGCACGACGCCGCCATCGTACGCATCGGTGCGGGGCGCGTGATGGCGGTGACCACCGATCCGCTCTCGGTGATCCCCGCGCTGGGGCTCGAGCGCTCGGCGCGACTCGCCTGCCACCTGGTGGCCTCGGATCTCTGGACCACGGGCATCCCGCCGGCCTATGTGAGCGTGGACTTCAACCTGGCGCCCGGTTTCAGCGAAGACGCGTTCGGCCGCTACTGGCGTGCGATGAGCGACACTTGGGCCGAGTTGGGGGTGGCGGTGGTCACCGGGCACACCGGTCGCTACGCGGGCTGCAGCGAGAACATCCTCGGTGCGGCCACGCTCATGGGCGTGGGCGACGAGGGCCGCTACGTGGCCCCCGGCATGGCGAAGCCCGGCGACCAGGTGATCGTCACCAAGGGCTGCGCCATCGAGACGGCCGCGGTGGCGGCCTGGCTTGCGCCCGAGCGGTTGCGACAGCACGTTGACGAGGACGCGCTCGCCTGGCTTCAGGCACTCGAACGCCAGGTGAGTGTGGTGGCGGATTGCCGCGCTGCGCTGCGCGCCGGCGTGCGCGAGCGCGGCGTCACGGCGCTGCACGATGCCACAGAGGGGGGCGTGTTGGGCGGGCTGGTGGAGCTGGCGAAGGCGTGCGGGCACGACGTGCGCGTCGAGCGCTCGCGCCTGCCGCTGCATCCCGCCGTGGCCGCGGCGTGCGCGATGCTCGGTGTGGACCCCTACTGGAGCCTGTCAGAGGGCACGCTCATCGTGTGCGCGGCGCCCGAGCGCGCACAACTCGTGCTGCACGAGCTCCAGGAGGACGGCATCGCCGCGGCGGTGGTGGGCGAGGTGCTCCCGGGTAACGGCAAGTTGTGGGTGGCCGAGCCCGACGGCGGTGTCAGCACGCACGAGGTACCGCTGCCGGATCCCTGGTGGCCCGCGTACGAGCGCGCGGTGCGCGAAGGATGGAAGTGACGCCCTGAACCAACGGCGGCCCCGGGTGATCCGGGGCCGCCAGGTTCACTCGGTCGCGCGGGTCGGGAGTGCGCCGAGTGGGGTGTGGGCGGACGTTCCTAGAAGTGGAACGCCACGCCGAGGGCCGTGGTCCAGTAGTCGGCCTTGAAGCTGTTGGGCGGCAGGTCGCTCTTCTGGTCGCCCAGGTACACGTAGCGACCGTTCAGGTCCAGCGACGCCACGCCCGGCACCAGCGGGAGGTTGAACCCGCCGCCCAGGTGCACGCCGAACTCCTGCGAGGTCGAGCTCGCGAGCAACGGCGAGTTCGGGTACTTGAGCGTGGTGTTGTACCAACCCACGCCACCACCAGCGTAGAGCGCCGGCATGGGCTTGAACCACAGCGAGCCGGTCACCGGCCACTGCGTGGACTCCACGTCGCCGCCGAACATCTCGTCCTTGCGGTAGCCCACGCCGATCTCGGCGGCCACCATGGGCGCGAGATTGCTGCGCACGGCAAGGCCGTAGGACATGCGCGTGTTGTCGCCCGCATCGGGCGTGCGCGTCATGGCCAGTGACGGGATGACCTCCGCGGCCTCTGCGCGCGGCGCGGCAAGCGCCAGACCGGCGCACAGCGTCGCGGCCACCAGGAATCGTTCGATCGAACGCGAGACGAGCTTATGGGACATCGCGAGCATACGTTCCTCCTTGGCCCCCCACACGACGCCGCGGACGCGGCGCGCGCGAGCAGGGGTGCGGGCCGGGTGATGAGACGTGCCGGGCCCGCGGGATGGATCCGGGGAGCGGTTCGCAGACCCCCCGGGGTCGGGGGTCTTCCTTGCACGCGGCGTGCCGAGCCGGCGATCGTGAAGGGCAGGGGTTTGCGCGGCCCGGAACGCCCGGGGAGGCGTGACTCAGGCGCCGCATCGCGTGGTGGAGCGCTCTAGATGCAAGCCCTTCGTGCAGCCTGCACGAGCCGCGCGACCGTCAGAGCCCCAAGCACGACATGTAAGGAGCGCAGGGGCCTCAGTAATTCCTGGAGATCGGCGGGCTCAGCGCCGCGCGCCGGTCGCGGCCGCTGGCACGCCACCCGGCAACGGCACGAGGAACGTCTCGGGCACGGGGCGCAGCGCGCGCGCGATGGGGTGCAGGTCCTGCTCGGGATCGTTCCACGGCGAGCGGCGATAGAACCAATCGGAGCGCGCGCTCGGGTCGGCCGCGAACGTCGAGTCGGCGGCCAGCTTGGCGCGGAAGTCGGCGGCCAACCGGGGATCGCGCGCCATCATCGCACGCGCCATGGGCTCGACGACATACGCCTCGCCGTACTCCTTGCGCTGGAACACGGTCGAGAAGAATCCCCACGCCAGGAAGCCATCCGGCGCCTGTGCCTCGAGCAGTGCGACGGCGAGCGCGCCGCCTCGCTGGTCGAGCGGCACCCACACGTCGCCGGCGCGAAATGAGCGCACCTGCCGTTCGTTCGGGGCCGCGAGCACGCGCACGTTGTGGCGTCCTTCGAATGCCTCGGCCGACAGGGTGCGGTCGGTCACTCGCGTCATCTCCACCGTGTCGCTCCAGGCGCGTGCCAGCGTGCGGGTGCGCAAGCCGTGCAGTGCCATGCGCTCGAGAACTGACGTCCATTCCTGCGGCACCACGTAGCCGCCGGCGGGTTGCCGCACGGTCAGCGACGGGAGTGTTTCGCGGTAAAGCGTCACCGTGGTGTCCCACGGCGCGCTCGAGTAGCGCGGCAAGCGCGATCCCGTGATGTCGCTCGTCTCCCACCTCGTCGCCACGCCCTTCCACGCGAACGACGCGCCGCGGTCCGACACGCGACTCGCCAGCGCCAGCAGGCGGCGCGCGGGGTCCTTGGCGTGCGCGCGTGCGATCGTCTCGGCCTCGGCATCGCGCACGGCCTGCGTGAGCGCTCGCGGTCGCGCATGCAACTCCTCCAGCAGCGCCAGCATGAGGTCGTAGGTCGCCTTCACGCGCGTGCCGTAGGGCTTGAGCATGTGCGTCTCCACCAGCAACGCCGCGCGCGACTGAAGCGGCGGGTAGCCGGTGGAGAAGCGCGGCGTGCTGTTGCCGTACTCGATCCCGGCGCGCGGGTCGTTGCCGCCGCGAATCTCGAAGTAGGGCGACACCACGTGGCCCATCTGGGTGAGGCGGCTCATGACGCCACGCTCCACGCGTTCGCTCACCCAGCGGTCCAGCGACGCGGGCATGCCGGCGCCGTGGTTGGCGGCCCAGGTGATGTCGTAGCGGTAGTCGGCGCCGTCCGTGGTGTGGTTGTCCAC
The DNA here is from genome assembly GCA_031396225.1 of bacterium. Lineage (GTDB taxonomy): Bacteria > Eisenbacteria > RBG-16-71-46 > RBG-16-71-46 > RBG-16-71-46 > JAIOPA01. The sequence goes on from JANNKI010000233.1 coordinate 10,460, forward strand.
CAGCAGGTCCGGCCACCACTTCGTGAACACGTTGCCGATCAGCGCGCGCATCTCGGGCGAGTCGAGCTTGGTGTAGTCGCGATTGAGGTTCAAGCCGATGGGCGTATGCCGCCAGCCCATCTCGTCCGGCCCGTTCTGGTTCATGCGCTGGAACCGGCCGCGGCGCTCGTGCGCGTCGGCCGAGAACATCGGCACCACCAGCAGGATGACCGAATCGAGCAGCTCCTCGTGGCGGTGCAGCACCGCCAGGTCGCGCAGCAGCATGAGCGAGGCATCCTTGCCCTCGATCTCGCCCGAGTGAATGCCGTTCTGGATCAGGACGATCGGCTTGCCCAGCGCGCGTGCCGCCTCGGCGGTGAACACGCGGTCCTTGGACACGATGATCAACGGCAGGTCACGACCCTGACCGGTGCGGCCGAAGCTCTCGACGCGGACCCAGCGCGATCCGGCCTCGAGTGAGCGGCAGAAGCGCATCGTCTCCTCGTAGTCGGCCGTCTGCTTCCACTTGGTGCGCTCGGCCTTGGTGAGCCAGATGCGCGGCACGTTCTCGTCCACGGCCGGGTCGGGCGTGAGTTGGGCGGACCCGCCCGTGATCACCGCCTTCACCGCGGAATCCGGCGACCAGGGGGCGGGACGGGTGAGGCGAAGGCCCTGGGCGTGAGCGGACGAGGCGAGCAGCACGGACATCGCGGCCAGGGCGGCGCGGAGGAGTGCAGGGGTTCGGAACATGGGCGGAAAGGTTAGCACAGCGGTGCGCGTGCCCGTGGCCGGGGCGCGCCCCGCGACGGTCCCCCGGCGTCGGCTATCCGGTCGACTCCGCCACGAGGGCGGCGCCCGCCGCCTTCCGCCCATGCGCCTTCCGCGGCACACGGTTC
>JANNKI010000239.1:0-3146 GCA_031396225.1 bacterium
ACCCCGATCGACGACTACATCGCGAACCTGGTGGTCGCCCAGATGATCTTCCTCGAGGGCGAGGATCCAGACCGCGACATCAACCTCTACATCCAGAGCCCGGGCGGCGTGGTCTCGGCCGGCCTGGCCATCTACGACACCATCCAATTCGTGAAGTGCCCGGTGAGCACGCTGTGCCTGGGGCTCGCGGCCAGCATGGGCGCCCTCCTGCTCACCGCCGGCGCGACCGGCAAGCGCTACTGCCTGCCGAACGCCAAGGTCATGATCCACCAGCCGCTGGGCGGCGCTTCCGGCCAGGCGAGCGACATCGAGATCGCGACGCGCGAGATGCTCAAGACGCGCGAGCAGCTCAACCTGATCCTCGCCAAGCACACCGGCAGACCCATCGAGCAGATCGTCAAGGACACGGATCGCAACCACTGGATGACCGCCGAGGAAGCCAAGAACTACGGTCTGGTGGACGAGATCATCGAGAAGCGACGCTGAGCGACGCGGCCCGTGGCGGGCCGTGGAGCAGAACCCCGTACTCGAGGACCGAGACTCCATGAAGAAGCGCATCGCGACGCCGCATCCGATTCGCTGCTCGTTCTGTGGTCGTGGCCAGGATGAAGTCGCCCGGCTCGTCTCCGGACCGTCGGTGTATATCTGCAGCGAGTGCGTGAAACTCTGCAACGACATCCTCGAGGGCGAGTCCGAGCGCGAGACGCCCGCGGCGAACGGTTCGTTGCCCAAGCCGTCCGAGATCAAGCGCATCCTCGATGACTACGTGGTCGGCCAGCACCGCGCCAAGAAGACGCTCGCGGTGTCGGTGTACAACCACTACAAGCGCATCTACTCGCCGACCTCGGCGGGCGAGATCGAGCTGGAGAAGTCGAACATCCTGCTCATCGGCCCGACTGGCACGGGCAAGACGCTGCTCGCGCGCACGCTCGCCAAGTTCCTCAAGGTGCCCTTCGCCATCGTGGATGCCACCAGCCTGACCGAGGCCGGCTACGTGGGCGAGGACGTGGAGAACATCCTGGTGCGGCTGCTGCAGTCGGCGGACTTCAACCTGGTCAACGCCGAGCACGGCATCGTGTACATCGACGAGATCGACAAGATCTCGAGGAAGAGCGAGAACCCCAGCATCACGCGCGACGTGTCAGGCGAGGGCGTGCAGCAAGCGCTGCTGAAGATCCTCGAAGGGACGGTGGCGAACGTGCCGCCGCAGGGCGGCCGTAAGCACCCGCAGCAGAAGTACATCGAGGTGAACACGAAGGACATCCTGTTCATCTGCGGTGGCGCGTTCGAGGGCCTGGACAAGATCGTCGAGCGCCGCGTGGGCCAGAAGGTGCTCGGTTTCGGCGCTGACGTGAAGACCAAGAAGGAGCGCAACACCGGCCAACTGATGGCGCTGGTGGAGCCGGATGACCTGCTGCGCTACGGCTTGATCCCCGAGTTGGTCGGCCGACTGCCCGTGGTGGGCACGCTCGATTCGCTCGACGAGGATTCGCTCATCAGCATCCTCACCGAGCCCAAGAACGCCATCACCAAGCAGTACGGCCGGTTCATGGAGATGGAGGGCGTGAAGCTCGACTTCACCGAGGACGCGCTGCGCGCGATCGCCCAGCTGGCGATCGGCCGTGGCACCGGCGCGCGCGGCTTGCGCGCGGTGATCGAAGAGGCCATGCTGGAGGTGATGTACGACATCCCTTCGCGGTCCGATGTCATCGGCTGCACGATCTCGAAGGAGAGCATCCAGAACAGTGCGCCACCGCTCCTGACGTTCCGCGGCGAGCGCGAGAAGCGGCGGAAGGAAGCCTGATCCGGCACGGCTGACGGCCCCTCGGGGTTCGATCCGAACGGGCGGCGCTCCGGCGCCGCCCGATTGGCATGCCTGCAAGGAGTGCTGACCCGGGTCTTCGAAGCCCCGCCGGGCAGCCCGCCCGAAGCGCGCCACCACCAAGGGCCGCACGACCAAGCGCAAGGCCCGCCCCGCTCGCGCCGTAGCCGCGCCCGAGCCGACTGCCGCCAAGCTCGAGGTCCGCCATGGCGACGAGACGCTGCGCTTCTCCGAGCGCCTGCCGCTGCTGCCGCTGCGCGACGTGGTGGTGTTCCCCAGCATGTCCATCTCGCTGCTCGTGGGCCGGTTGCCGTCGGTGAACGCCATCGAGAAGGCCATGGCGCGCGACCGCATCCTGTTCGTGACCGCGCAGAAACGCAGCGAGGTGGCCGACCCGCAGCACGACGAGTTGTTCCGCACGGGCACCATCGTGCGCGTGCTGCAGCTGTTCCGGCTGCCGGACGGCACGCTGCGCGTGTTGGTGGAAGGGCTGCTGCGCGCAGAGGCCAAGCGCTTCCAGTGGTCAAACGACTACTACGCCGTGCAGGTGGCGGCGCTGCCCGACCCCGACGTGGCGGGCCCCGAGCACGAGGCGCTCACGCGCCACGCGCTGCAGCTTTTCCAGGACTACGTGCACCTGAATCGCCGCATCCCCGATGAGGTGCTGGCCACCACGTCGGCGCTCACCGACCCGGTGCAGTTGTCGCACACGATCGCCGCGAACCTGTTGGTGAAGGTGCCCGCGAAGCAGCGCCTGCTCGAAGCCCCCGACGCCGCGGCGCGCCTGCGCATGCTGGCCGAGGTGCTGTCGGGCGAGCTCGAGATCGTGCGCCTCGAGCGCAAGATCGAGGGTCAGGTGCGCTCGCAGGTGCACAAGAACCAGAAGGAGTTCTATCTCAATGAGCAGTTGAAGGCGATCCGCAAGGAACTCGGCCACCAGAACGAGTTCGCGAACGAGCTGGAGGACCTGCAAGAGTCGATTCGCAAAGCGAAAATGCCGCGCGAGGTGCGCGCGAAGGCCATGAAGGAGCTGGAGCGGCTGGCGCGCATGAGTTTCATGTCGCCCGAGGCCACCGTGGTGCGGAGCTACATCGACTGGCTGGCCGCACTGCCGTGGCGCACGGTGACGCGCGACAACCTCGACATCGCCAACGTGCAGCAGGTGCTGGACGAGGACCACTTCGGCCTGAAGAAGGTGAAGGAGCGGTTGGTCGAGTACCTGTCGGTGTTGAAACTCACCGGCAAGAACAAGGCACCCATCCTGTGCTTCGTGGGCCCGCCCGGTGTGGGGCAAGACCTCGCTCGGCAAGTCCATCGCACGCGC
>JANNKI010000295.1:0-13040 GCA_031396225.1 bacterium
GCCACAGCGGCATCTGCAGCCACGGCTCGATGCCCTGCTCTTTCAGGAACACCTCGGGCACCCACGTGAGCCGCGCCTCGCTTCCGACCGCACGCGCGACGCGCTCGAGACAATCCCCGAGCGTCAGGGGCTCGGCCGGCCCCGTGGCATTGAACGTGCCGCCGATGCCGCGCTCGACCAGCCGCACCATCCAGTTTGTCATGTCGCGCACGTCGATCAGTTGGGTGGGCGCATCGGCCGCCCCGGGGGCCAGCACGTCGCCGCCGCGCGCCAGGCGACGCGGCCAGTACGGGAAGCGGTCGGTCGTGTCGTACGGGCCCACCACCAGCCCCGGCCGCACGATGAGCGCGCGTTCGCCGTAGACGCCGCGCACGGTCTCCTCGCACAGCGCCTTGAGCGCGCCGTAGGTCTCGCCGGTGATTGCCTCCACCGTCGGATCCGCGATCCGCGCGACCGGCGCGGTCTCGTCCGCTCCGGTCGCGATCGGCTCGGCGTAGACCGAGATGGTCGAGACGAACAGGTAGTGCCCGGCCGAGCCCGCGAGTCGACGCGCGGAGTCCCCGACCAGTCGCGGGAAGTAGCCCGCGGGGTCCACGACCGCGTCCCAGGTGCGGCCAGCAAGTGCGCCAAGCCCGCCGTCGCGGTCCCCGACGATGCGCTCGACGCCGGCGTGCAGCTCCGGGTTCGTGCGGCCGCGATTGAACAGCGTCACGGCGTGGCCCCGCGCGCTCGCGGCTTCAACGAATGCACGGCCGACGAATCGCGTGCCGCCCAATACCAGGATGCGCATCGGTCCCGTCTCCCCGGGATGCGTTGGGCGCCGCTGGCGCGGCGCCCTTGCACATCAACCGAGTTAAAGCCTCAGATGCTCTTCGCCAGCAGCTTGGCGCGATCGGTCTTCTCCCAGGCGAACTCGCTGCGCCCGAAGTGGCCGTAGGCCGCGGTCTTCTGGTAGATCGGGCGGCGCAGCTTGAGCGTGTCGATGATGCCGCGCGGCGTGAGGTCGAAGTGCTTGCGCACGAGCGACGTGAGCCGGTCGTCGCTCACCTTGCCGGTGCCGAACGTGTCCACCATGACGCTCACGGGCTCCGCCACGCCGATCGCGTAGGCCACCTGCAGCTCGCAGCGATCGCACAGGCCCGAGGCCACCAGGTTCTTCGCCACCCAGCGCGCGGCGTAGCAGGCCGAGCGGTCCACCTTGCTCGGATCCTTGCCCGAGAACGCACCGCCGCCATGCCGTCCCATGCCGCCGTAAGTGTCCACGATGATCTTGCGCCCGGTGAGGCCGCAATCCCCCATCGGGCCGCCGATCACGAAGTTGCCGGTGGGGTTCACGTGGAACTTGACCGGCCTGCCCTTGAGCAGCCGCTTCGGCAGCAACGGCAGGATCACGTGCTTCACCATGTCGGCCTTGATGCGCTTCTGGCTGACGGTCTCGGCGTGCTGCGTGCTGAGCACCACGGTGTCGATGCGCGACGGTCGGCCGCCTTCGTATTCCACGGTGACCTGCGTCTTGCCGTCGGGCCGCAAGTAGTCCACGAGGCCGGTCTTGCGCACGCGGGCGAGCCGCATCGCGAGCTTGTGCGCCAGCATGATGGGCAGCGGCATGAGCTCGGACGTCTCGTTGCAGGCGTAGCCGAACATGAGGCCCTGGTCGCCGGCGCCGCCGGTGTTGACGCCCATGGCGATATCGGGCGACTGCTGGTCGATCGTGGTGGTCACCGCACAGGTGTGGCAATCGAAGCCGTAGGCGGCGTCGTCGTAGCCGATGCCGCGGATCACCTCGCGCACCAGCCTCGGGATCTCCACGTAGGCCTTGGTCGTGATCTCGCCCGCCACCACCGCGAGGCCGGTGGTCACCATGGTCTCGCACGCGACGCGGCTCGTGCGGTCCTGCGCCAGCATGGCGTCGAGGACGGCGTCCGAGATCTGGTCGGCGATCTTGTCGGGATGGCCTTCGGTGACGGATTCCGAGGTGAACAGGTGACGCGAAGCCATGGCTTCTCCTGGGCTTTAGCGGCGCGGAGCGGCTGCATCCGGCACGCCGGGTGGCCGCTAGCGGGTGGTGCTGCGTTCCGCCAGTCGGCGTTTGATTTCGTCGATGCTCGCGATGCCGGTGGGGTCCACTCCGCCGAGCAACGCCATGTAGAGACTCAGGGAATCGCCGAACTGCACCAGGGAGGCGAGCCTCGCCAGCCGGCTCTCGCCCCGGGAGCGGATCTGGTGCACGGCCGCACCCTGGCGTGCCGCCACCTCCGCCACGAGGTCCAACCGGGTCGAGACCTCGGCGGGATCCTCGCCATCCCGCAACACCAGCAGCGTGATCGCTCGCGTGGTCGGTCCTGCGACCTGCCACGCCACGATCTCGTTGTGGTTGTGCTCGGGCACGTCTGCGGAGTGGGCGAACACTTTAGCATTTTCGTTGAGCTGTTGCCGCCAGCGGGTGGCCACCGCGGCCATGGCGCCGGAACCGGCGCAGAGGTGGATCTGTCTCCCCAGAAGCTCTCGCGCCAGCTGCTTGGCCGGGTTCCGCGCCTCGGCTACCTCCACGCCCAGTTCCCGCCGCCGATCGCGCAGCACGTGCACCGCCTCACGCCACGACGGCGCCGGGTCGTCGATCCAGCCCAGCTCGGCCAGCAGTGCGGTGAGCGGCACCCAGGCATGGAAGAGCGCGGCACGCGGCGGCATGCCGCCAGGCAAGCGGTGGAGCGGCCAGCCCCGGGCGTGCGCCAGTTCCGCGAGCACGCCGCCCGACGTGAGCGCCACCGCGGACACGCCGCGACGCTCCGCCTCGCGGGCCAACGAGAGCGTCTCCTCTGTGTTTCCCGAGTTGCTGCTCAGCACCGCGAGCGCGCCCGGGCCTACCGAGGCCGGCCAGCGATAGCCGCGCACCACGAGGAACGGCCGCGGACAGCGGTCCGCATAGGCCGAAGCCGTGAGCTCACCGGCGATGGCCGACCCCCCCATGCCGCCGAACGCGAGCAGCGACGGCTCGCGCACGGGGGACCGCCACCGTTCCTGCGCCACGCGCTCCAGCGCCTGCTCGATGTGCTCCGGCAGCGCTTCGACCAAGGCCGCCATGCCGCCCGCGTCGCGAGTGCCGTAAGGAGGCTCGAGCGAGTCGGGCGCGCTCATGTGTTCCGCCCGGCGACGTCTCCCGGCGAGGCGGCCGAAGTGCCCGCGTCGCCGCCCGAGGGCTCGCGTTCGAACGCCAGGTAGCTGGGCATGAGCGCGTCGAATCGCTCGCGAACGAGCGCGCGCACCGGCGCCGCCGAGGGGCAGGCGAGGGCTGCCTCCGCCACCTCGCGTGCCGCGTCGGCGCGGATCGATCGGATGGCCGCCTTCACGCGCGGCAGGTCGTAGCACGACACCGACAGCTCATCCACGCCCAACCCCACCAGCAGCGCGGCGGTGTGCGGATCGCCCGCCATCTCGCCGCACACGCCCACCCAGCGGCCAGCGGCGTGCGCGCACTTGACCGTGTGGTGGATGCTCCGGAGCACGCTCGGGTCCAACGGCTCGTAGAGGTGCGCCAGTCGCTCGTTGTCGCGGTCCATGGCGAGCGTGTACTGGATCAGGTCGTTGGATCCGATCGAGAAGAACTGGGCGTGGAGCGCGAGCGCGTCCGCCATCCACACCGCACTCGGCGTCTCGATCATAATGCCGGTCTCGACGTGCGGATCGTGCGGCACACCCTGCCGGGCCAGGTCCGCGAGCACCTGGTCACGCAGTTCGAGCGTGCGCAACAGCTCCTCGACACTCGACACCATGGGGAACATCAGGCGCACGCGGCCGTGCGCCGAGGCGCGGTAGATGGCTCGCATCTGCGTGCGGAACATCTCGGGGCTCGCCAGGGCCAGCCGGATGCCACGCAACCCGAGAAACGGGTTCGTCTCGTGCGTCACGCCCAGGTACGACGCCACCTTGTCGCCGCCCAGGTCCATGCTGCGGAAGATCACGGGCCGGCCGGCCATGCGCTCGGTGACGTCGCGATAGGCCTCGTACTGTTCCTGCTCCGAGGGCAGGTCCACGCGGTTCAGGTAGAAGAACTCGGTGCGGAACAGTCCGATGCCGTCCGCGCCCGCTTCGAGCACCTGGGGCGCGTCGCTCGGCAACTCGAGGTTGGCTCCCAGCTCGATGCGCCGGCCGTCCAGCGTGATCGCGGGCTGGTCGAGCATGATCTGCAGCGAGCCCATCTGCAGCCGGAGCCGCTCGAGGCGCCGCCGGTAGTGCGCGGCTCGCGCCTCGTCGGGATTCACCTCGAGCGTGCCGGCGAAGCCGTCCACGGCCGCGAGGTCGCCCGACTTCACCGCCTGGAGCGCGCCGCGCACACTCACCACCGCCGGGATGCCGCGTCCGCGCGCCACGATGGCGCCGTGCGACGTGCGGCCACCCACCTCGAGCACGAACGCGAGCACGCGGTCGCGCGGCAGCATCGCGACCTCGCTGGGCCCCAGGTCGTGCGCCACGATGATCGCCGGCTGGCGCAGTTCGGCAAACGTGCCGCGGCCCACGCCCAACAGGTGCCGCAGCACGCGGCGTTCGCAATCGAGGATGTCGCTTCGTCGCTCGCGCAGGTATTCGTCGTCGAGGTTGTCGAAGTGGGCGGCGACCGAGCCCATCACGTCCTGGAACACCGAGGCGGCGTTGCGGTGACGTTCGCGGACGCCCTTCTCGACGGCCAAGATCATGTCGGGGTCATCGAGGATCAGCAAGTGCGCGTCGTAGATGCGCGCCTCGTTCTCGCCCAGTTCGGACGCGATGCCATCGCGAATGGCGGTCAGGTCGCGACGCGACGCCTCGAGCGCGGCACGGAACGAGCCGACCTCGGTCTCGAGATCGCGATCCTCGATCCGGGACTCGCGAACGGCGAACTCTTCGGGTTCCAACCGGAACACCGGTCCCACGGCCACGCCGGGCGAGGCGGCGATCCCGGTGAGCGTCACGGCTCGCCCCCGAACTTCCCGTCCACCAACGCTTGAAGGGCCGCGAGCACCTCCCCTTCGTCGGGACCGTCGGCCTTGACGACGATGGTGGCGCCCTCCTCGGCGGCCAGCATCATGACACCCATGATGCTCTTGCCATTGACCTGGAGGTCGTCGCGAGCCACCAGCACCTCGGAGCGGTAGCGCGATGCCGTCTTCACGAACAGCGCGCACGCGCGCGCGTGCAGGCCAAGCTGATTACGGATGAGCAACTCGATCTCCGACAATGACTCCTCCGAACTATCCGTGGTTTCGCCAGGCCATTCCGAGGCCGAGGATGCCGAGGGCGAGCGCCCAGCGCGTGGGCGAGGGCCGCGCGTGCTGGGCCGTGAGCAGGCCCAGGCCGAGACCGCCAGCGAGCGCGCACTGTACCGCTATTGGTCGGGGCTCGCCTCCGGGTGCGAGCGCCCAGGCGAGTGCGACGCCGAGCACGACGCAGCCGAGCACGGCGAGCCAGCGCATCGCGGACTCGATCCGCTCCCGAAACGCCCCTGAGAGCAGTCCCGGCCCTGCCGCGTAGCCCCAGCCCACGCCGCCGAAACGCAGGGCTAGGTGCGGCACGGCGTACACGCACCAGAGCGCGATCGCGCCCCACGCGTGCTGCGGATACGCGATGGCCAGCAGCACGCCGAGCGACGCGGCGAACGGTCGCAGCGTCAACCAGAACAAACGGTCGCCGAGGGCGGCAAGCGTTGAGCCAAGCGCCGACTTGAGCCGCGCCATGCTCGCGGCGTCGCCGCCCGCACCCGAGGCGCGATCCTCCTCGAGTCGCGCAGCTGCCCCCAGTGCGATGGACGCCAGCGTGGGCTGCGTATTGAAGTAGGCGGTGTGTTCGGCCAGTCGTTCGAGACGCTCCGAGCGCTCCGGATACAGACGGCGGAGCGCCGGCGCCAATGCGTGCGCCCAGCCGAGCCCCTGTTGGCGCTCGAAGTTCCACGCCGCCTGCAACAGGTTCGCGCGCAGGGCGATCGCGAACAGCGTGGCGCCGTTCAGTCGCCGGCTCACGGGGAGCCCGCCACGATCACGAGCCACGCGCCCACGAGCGAGGCCGCGAACACGCCGGCGCGCTCGAGCCGTCGCTGCACGAACGCGTGCAGCAGCTGCGCGAAGCCGAAGCCCAGCCACAGCGGCTGGAGCAGATGCCACGCGCCCGCCAGTCGCAGTGACTCGCGTTCCACGAACGGCGCCCCCCAGTGCCCGAGCGCCAGCCAGACCACGCACGACGCCAGGCCCAACGAGAAGGCCAGCGCCACGGCGGCCCACTGGGCCTGCGACAGCGCGCTCTCGCGCCCGGCACGCAAAGCACTCTCGCACCAGCGCGCGAGGCCCTCGTTCGCCCGTCGTTGCCAGCGCAGCACCGGCACGCTCAGCGTGGCCGCCACCATGCCCGTCATGACGCCGACCAGCGCCGACGCTTGTCGCATGTGCTCGTAGGGCGCCTGCGACGCCAGCATGAGCGCCACACCAGCTCCCGCCACACCGCCCACGGCGTAGTCCTCGGGCGTGCGCGCGCCGATCGGAAGCGTGCTCGCCGCGAGGATCTGCAACACGGTGCCCACGGCGAGCGCGGTGGGCCAGTCGCCCCACAGCACGCCGAGCAGCGTGGCGGTGACGAGCGGCTGCGATGCGAGTGTTTGCGCCACGGGCGTGGCGTCGAGTGCCGCCAGGCCGCCCACGACCAGAGTGCCGAGCAGGGGGCCCTTCATGCCGCGAGCGTCGGGTCGAGCGTGGTGAGCGGCTCGGGTTCTGAGGCCGGCACGTCCTGCACCGCCAGCGTGGCGCCCGTCAGCAGCAGAACCCGGGCGTCGGCGCGGTCGGCGGTGTCCAGGTAGACGTAGTCGTTCACTTTCTCCTTGCCCGGCGCGTAGTGGAGCCCGCCCACATTCCACTCGCGCACACTCGCGCCGGACTCGGCGAGGCGACGCGCGGTGGCGAGGTCGCGCACCAGCAGGAACGTCGCGCCCGTTGCCAGGGCTTCCGCCGCATGCCCGGCCGCGGCCTCGGCCACGGTCATCACGCGCACGTCGATGCCGGGGGCCGACTCGCGGAACAGCGCCCCTTCCCAATCGCTCGCGGCCACACCGTCGTCCACCACCCAGATGCGGGCGGGATCCAGTCGCGCGCCCCATGCGACCAGCACCTGGCCATGGATGAGTCGGTCGTCGATCCGATGAAGGACCCAGCTCATGCGCTGACGCCGCGCTGCACGCGGATGCTGTCCCGGCCCTTCTGTTGCAAACGCTCCGCCAGCGGTCCCGCGGCGAGCTTGTCACGGTTGTGCAGGTAGTCGAGCAGCAGCGGCAGGTTCACGCCCGTCACGATGACCACCTCGCCATGCCGCCGAGCAGCCGAAGCACCACACGTATGGCACGAACCGCCCCAGAAATCTGTGAGCAGCAGCCCGCCGCGACTCCAGCCCTGCACACTCGCCTCGATCGCATCCTCGAGGTCGGCGCGTGACAGTCCTTCGTTGGAGAGCAGCGTGACGTCTGGGAACGGCCCCACGACGCGCTCGGCGGCGCGGACCAGCGCCTGGCCCAGGTCCGCGTGCGTCACGATGAGCGCTGGCACGCGAGGTGTCGGTGGCGTGGACTCCGGCTCTGGCGAGATCACTCGGTGTCTTCCCGCACCCACGCTCGCGTGGCGCTCTTGCGCTTCATCACCTCGAGCATGTGCTGGTTGAGCTTCTCGGCAGGCGAGTAGCCACCGTAGACCTTGACCAGGTAGTGAAGCGCGATCACCTCGGCGATCACGGTGATGTTCTTGCCGGGTGTGATCGGCACCTGCACCAGCGGCACCTCGACCCCGAGGATGTCGGTCTTCTTCTCGTCCAGTCCGACGCGCTCGTATTCCTCGTCGTCCGACCAGTTGCGCAGGTTCACCTCGACCTCGACGCGCTTCTGAAGTCGGATCGAGCGGATGCCAAAGATGGACTGCACGTCGATGATGCCCAACCCGCGGATCTCCATGTGATGCCGGAGCAGCTGGTTGCCCGTGCCGATCAACAGGTCGCCGTGGCGGCGCGTGATCGTGACCACGTCGTCGGCCACGAGCCGGTGCCCGCGCTCGACCAGGTCCAGCGCCGTCTCGGACTTGCCGATGGCACTGCGGCCGGTGAACAGCAGGCCGCAGCCGTACACGTCCACGAGCGAGCCGTGCACCGTTGTGGTCGGGGCGAACATGTGGTCGAGGTACGACGTGAGCGAGTGGATGAACGGCGTCGTGCTCTGCGGCGTGCGCAGAAGCGGCACCTGGCACTCGGTCGCCAGCTTCAACAGGTAGGGCGGCACTTCGAGCCCCTTGCACACCACGATCACCGGCATCGTGAACTTGAACAGCCGGTCGAGGGCGTCGCGGACGAGCTGGGGCGAGAGCGTGGCGAGGTAGGTGAGCTCGGTCTGGGCGAGGATCTGGATGCGCTCGGGAAGGAAGTTCTCCACGAAGCCCATGAGCGCCATGCCGGGCCGGTTGATGTCGCTCAAGGTGATCTCGCAACGCGAGGCGAGCGACTCGGACATCAACTCAAGTTGCAGGTCCTCACGCTGGTCTTCGTACAGTCGGGCGATGCTGACGGAGCGCACGTCGGCCTCAGCTTTCGTCGTCCGAGGTTTCGTCCGACTCGACCGTGGGCTCCACCGGCGGCAAGCCGTTCGACCGGGCCTCCCGGCGCGGGGCGCTCACGCGCTTCTCCTTGCGGCGCCGCACGCGGTCCTCGAGACGGTCGGCGGCCAACTCGATGGCGGCGCGCGCATCGGCGTGCGTCTCGGTGATCACCACGTCCTGCTGGTGGGCGCGCAGCGTGATCTCGGCCGTGTGCAGCTTGCGTTCCTGCGACACGATCACACGCACCTCGTGGATGCCGTCGTCGTAGCGGCTGAGCTTCTCCAGGCGCTGCTGGGCGAACGCGCGCACGTCCGCGCCGATTTCACAGTGGCGGGCGGTCAGATGGATCTGCACAGGACTCTCCCCCGCGCCGCCCAAGGGGTCGGCGGCACGGTATGAGTGGGCCTCAGGCCACGCGCCGGCGCAACCGGGCGGGCAGGATCTGCAGCTGTTCGCGGTACTTGGCGACGGTCCGGCGGGCGATCTGGAGCCCCTTCTCGTGCAGGAGCTCGGCGATGCGCTGGTCGGAAAGCGGCACTCTCTTGTCCTCTTCCTCGATGAGTCCGCGGATGATGTCGCGGGCGGTGCGCGCCGAGACGTCGTCGCCGTCGTCGGTGGCGAGCCCGCTCGAGAAGAAGAACTTCAGTTCGAACACGCCGCGCGGAGTCTGCACGTACTTGCCGCTGCACACGCGGCTGACGGTGGATTCGTGCATGTCGATCTGGCGTGCCACGGCGGCGAGCGTGAGCGGACGCAGGAATGCGATGCCCTTGTCGAAGAACTCGCGCTGCTCGCGCACGATGCAATTCATCACCTTGATCATCGTGCGGCGCCGCTGCTCGATGGTCTGGATGAGCCACCTGGCCGACGCCAGCTTGCCCTGGATGTACTCGCGCGTCTGCTTTTGCTCGGTCGTGGCGTCGGGCCTGCGCTTGTTCGCGGCGATGACGCTCTCGTACGCGGAGGAGATGCGCAGTCGCGGCACGTTGCGGTCGTTCAGCATGACGACGTACTCGTCGTCCACGCGCTCCACGAGCAGATCGGGGACGACATACTTGGGATCCTCGGCGGACACCATCGTGCCCGGGCGCGGGTGCAGCGAGGCGATGCCGTCGGCCGCGTTCTGCACCTCGAGCACCGACACCTTGAGCAGCCGCGCGATCTCGGGAAAGCGCCGGTTCACGAGATGATCGAAGTGGTCGTGGATCATGCGCCACGCCATGCCGTCCCGCTCGCCGCGCGCGTCGAGCTGGATGAGAAGGCACTCGCGCAGGTCCCGCGCGCCCACGCCGGTCGGCTCCAGCGCCTGCACCACGCGCAGCACCCGCTCGACTTCCTCGAGCGGGACCGCGAGCGCGTCCACGATCTCGTCCATGGGCGTCACCACCCAGCCGCGGTCGTCGAGCGAACCCACGAGGAACTCCGCGATGTGCAGGGACTCGGCCGGCAGGTCGAGGAAGTGCAATTGCTCGATCAGGCTCTCGGCGAGCGTCGTGCGCGTGACCGGCACCTTCTCCAGGAACTCCATGCTCGTCTCACTCGGCGGCACGTACGTGCGATCGAGCGCGCCGTCTTGAAGATACTCGGCCCAGTCGATCGGATCCTCCTCGGCCGGGTCCTCGGATTCCTCGTTGTTCTGCTCGTCGGCCGAGGCTTCCTTCTCGAGGTCCTCCTGTTCGGTGACCTCGTCCACCTCTTCGAGCAGCGGGTTCTGCAGCACCTCCTGCTTCAAGATCTGTTGCAGCTCGAGCGTCGGCACCTGCAGCAACTTGAGGGCCTGCTGCAGCCGGGGCGTCATGATGAGCTTCTGGGTCTGCGACAGCTGCAGGGAATGCTTCATTTCCATGACGTCGGCCCCTAGAGGGTGAATCCTTCGCCCAGGTAGAACTGCCGCGCCAGCGGATTCTCGGCCAGTTCCTGCGGCGAGCCCGAGAGCTGGATGCGGCCGTCGAACATGATGTACGAGCGGTCGGTGGTGTTGAGCGTGACGCGCACGTTGTGGTCGGTGATGAGCAGGCCGAGCCCGCGCGCGCGCAAACGGCCGATGATCTCCTGGATCTCTTCCACGGCGATGGGGTCGATGCCCACGAACGGCTCGTCGAGCAGCAGGAAGGACGGCTGGCGCGAGAGCGCGCGCGTGATCTCGACACGCCGTCGCTCGCCACCCGACAACTTGTGGGCGTGGCGTTGGGCGAGGTGCGTGAGGTTCAAGTCCGCGAGCAGCTCGGCGACGCGCTCCTCGCGCTGCGCGTGCGTGAGCGGCATGGTCTCGAGCACCGCCATGACGTTCTCGCGCACGGTGAGCCGGCGGAAGATGCTGGGCTCCTGGGCGAGATAGCCGAGTCCCAGCCGCGCGCGGCGGTACACGGGCTCGGTGGTGATGTCGCGGCCGTCCAGACGGATGACGCCGTCGTTGGGGCGCAACAGGCCCACGATCATGTGGAACGTGGTGCTCTTGCCCGCGCCGTTGGGCCCCAGCAGGCCCACCACCTCGCCACGACGGACGTTCAACGACACGCCCTGCACCACGCGCCACTTGCCGTAGTAGCGCACGAGGCCTTCGGCCACCAGCCCTTCTGTGGCGATCGTGGGCGCGACGGGTTCGCTGGGGAGCAGCTCGGTCACCGACCGCCCCCCTTGGAGGGCTTGACCGAACGTGCAGCGCCCGGCTGCACGGTGGCTCGCACCTGCCCCATGAACTGGAAGTGCTCGAGGTTGGGGTCGCCCTCGAAGCCAACGCCCTCCAGCACGGAACCTTCCTTCTCCACGCGCACCAGCTTGTCGGACAGGATGCGGTTCCGGCTGTTGGAGAACGTCAGCTCCTCGGTGCTCATGCGATAGCCCTGCGTGGTCTGCAGCACGACCTGGCCGCGCGCCACCATGTCGCGCGTGCGCTGATAGAGCTCGCCCTCGCGGGCCACCAGCTCGGAGCTCTTCTTGCCGTCCTCGCCGAAGAAATCGATGCGCACGGTGCGCGCCGTGACCAGGTCGCGGGCGGTGAACGTGGCCGCCTGCTTGGCGAACAGCGTCCACTGGGGGCGCCCGGAATCGGTCTCGGTGATGGTGAAGTCCTCGACCTCGCTGTCGGGCAGCTCGCCGGACGCGCCCGAGGCCGACACCTTCTTGCCGCCGCTGCACCCGGCCGAGGCCAACCCGAACAGGGCGATGGCCAGCGTCAGGCCGACGAGGAGGCGTAGCGTGGACCGGGGGGCGACGGAGGCCATGGAGGATTCCAGAGGAGGGTGTGTGCCAAAGGCTTCTGCGGCCACGCTAACAAGCGGGCGGGCGGGGTTCAAGCAGGCTCTGTGCCACTATACATCCTCGCGCCGCGCTTGAGGTTATCGGCCGCAAGCCGCCCGCACTTGCGCGACGAATGCCCCCGCTCGGACGGCCGCGTCGGGTGGGCGTCGCCCCCCTTCTGATGCGGCCCGCGGCCTCAGGGGCCAAGGCTACCTGTGCAGCACGCCGGCTCCTGGCGGGCGCGCGACCGCCCGTGCCGCGTGCGCAGCGCGGCAGCGGCGACGACCAGCGCGGCCTGGATGCCTGGGAATCGGTGGGGGCCTCCCCTGCCCTCTGCTAGCATGGTCTGCATGCTCATTGCCCTGCTACTCGCCGCGGTCGTTGCAGCCCCGCAGTTCGTGACCCAGGTCGCCCACGCCGCGCCAGCCCGCGCGGGCAAAGCGCAGAAGGCCGCGCCCTGGAAGCCGGCCGTGCCATTCATCGAGGACGACTTCGGTCGTGCCCTGGCGTTGGCCAAGGAGCGCAAGCTCCCGGTGTTCATCGAGGGCTGGGCACCCTGGTGACACTCGTGCCGATCGATGAGAGCCTACGTCTGGACCGATAAAGCTCTCACGCGGCACGCCGGACGGTTCGTCTGGCTGAGCCTCGACATGGAGAAGGCGAAGAACGCGCCGGCGCGGAAGCAGATCGGCATCAGCGCGTTCCCCACGCTTTACGTGCTCGACCCCACCGACGGCCACGTGGCGCTCCGCTGGCTGGGCGGCGCCTCCGTGGCGCAGCTCGAACGATTGTTCGACGACGGCGAGCTGGCCGTGCAGGGCGGCGCCAAGGGGCCGGCGCTCGAAGCGCTCGTGGCCGCCGACCGCGCGTACGGTGCCGAGAAGTTCGCGGACGCATGCACGGAGTACGTGCGCGCTCTCGCCGCAGCGCCCGAGGGCTGGCCGGGCTACGGCCGCACCGTGGAGTCGCTGCGGTTTGCTTACTCGCAGGCCGACTCCATGGAGCCCAGCGTGCGGCTCGCCGACTCGGCATGGCCGCGGCTCAAGGGCACCCCCGCGGCGGGCGTGGTGGCGGGCCTGGCGTTGGACGCCGCGGTGGCGCTGCCGGATTCGCATCCGGGTCGCGACGCGTGGCTCGCGCGATACGAGACCGCGTGTCGCGAGGTGTTGGCCGATCCCTCAGTGCCACTCGTGGGCGACGATCGCTCGGGGC
>JANNKI010000301.1:0-2320 GCA_031396225.1 bacterium
ATTTCAATCGCGCGGGCCTGACGCTCAACCTGCTCGAGTTGTTCGACACGGATCCGACCGCGCGAGGCTGGGACCTGTCCGACGGCGCGGCATTCGTGAATGGCCGGAGCGCGCCGCGCAACGTCGAGACGGACTCGGATCTCACGTTGGGCTGCGTCGTGCTGGGGGATGGCTTGGGCACACCGGTGGCGAATCAGACGAAGAGCGCTTCGCTCACGTTCAGCGGCCTCACGCAGGGCGTGAGCTACGATCTGGGCGCCTGGTGGGACTCGAACTTCGTTCGGTTCCCGCACGACACGACGTACCTGACGATCACCATCACGACGGGTACGACGACGGTGATCGCGCGGAAGACCTGGGGAGCGCTCAAGCGCCAGTACCGGTGAGCCCGATCGTGGCGGGCGCTGTCAGGGTCCGCTGAGCACGAACGGCGCCCAGTAGAACGGGTCCGCCCAGCGCGGCTCTTCGCGGACGCGGCGCTTGGCGTCGCGAAGCGCGCGGGCCACGTCGGGCGCCCTGCCGCCCGCTTCCGCCGCGGCGATGGCCCCGAACAACGTGCTCACCGCCCGGGCCGTCGGCTCGTCGTCCACCGCCCACAGGCTCGCGACAACGCGCCGCGACCCTGCGGCGAGGAAGCCTCGCGCCAGCGCGAATGCGCCTTCGCCCGCGACCCGCGTGCCTTTCGCGGTCTCGCATGCCGAGAGCACGGCCAGCTCACTCGCGAGCGGAAGTCGGTGGAGTTCGAACAGCTCGAGCATGCCATCGTCGTCGCTGCCCGTGTCCCGCCCGGAGGGCGGGGCCAACACGAGTCCGGCTTGAAGCCGGTCGCCTGCCGGATCCGCGAAGCCGTGCGTGGCGATGTGCAGATAACGCGGGCCGACCAGGGCCTCCCGTACCGCCGGCTCACGCGCAGACGCGCCGGTGAGCACCTGCACGTGACCGCTCCCGAACGCCGTGCGGATCGCGGCGGTCTCAAGCGCGGTCCCCGGCAACGGGCGCCAGGTGCGAACGGGTCGGGAGGGCCTCGCTCGATTCGCGTCGTTGGCGGGGGCGCCGCCATCCTCTGCCACCGCGTAGGATACGTCGCTCACGCTCAGCACCCTGGCGCGGTCAGCCACGCCGGGCCGATCGTGCTGCGGGCGCCGGGCGAGCCTCGCGAGCGAGGTGGCGGAAGGCCCGTAGGCGAGCGCCGGGCCGTCGTCGAGCCAATAACGCGTGGTCGCCTGCGTGCGCGATCGCGGGCGCACGACGAGCGCCTCGAACGCCACCAGGTGGAGCGCGCCGTCGGGGATCACCGTGGCGACGCCGGCCGCCAACACGCGACGCCGGAGCGGCTCGGGCACGAGCGTTCGCCAGAGCGCGTGGAGTCGTAGCTCGAACGCATCCGGACCCGTGGCCGAACGAAGCGGCAACGACACGTAGCCCGCGGCCGGGATGCCGCTCAGGAGCGCCGCGATCCCCGGGCCCGCTGCACCCGCCGAGTCCATGGCGGCCCCTGCCCCGCCCGCCCCCACCACGATCCGCTCGAGCGCACGCTCGGTCAGCGGCCCGGGCTCGACGCCCAGTGCCCGCGCCGCGTCCGGTTCCAACCGCAGCGGCAACGCCTGGATGCGCCCGTGTGGCGGCACCACGAACACGTGGCTCGCCTCGCCCCCCACGTGGTAGACGAGCATGACGCCGTCACGGCTCACGAGCATGCGCTGGAACTCCCCGGTCCGCGGGATCCGTCCCTCGGCGCTCAGAACGCCGCGCCACACCGGGCTCGCGTCCTCGATCCGGCGCCGTGTTCGCGCCAGCTCGATCGCCGCGGAATCCCGCCGCGACGCGAGCACTGCGAGCGGCTCGAGTCGCTGCCTCGGCGCAAGGCTCGGATCCGCGCGCACGTCCTGGATGGCGCGATGTGCGGCGGCGAGACGCGCCTCGGCCGAGCGCTCCGCCGCAACGAGCGGGGTCAGGATCTCGGCCGGGATGCCGGCGCGCAGGTCCACGCCGCTCGCCGCGAGCTGGTCCAGCAGCACGCGCGCTCGCCCGCGCTCGTGGGTCTCCAGCGCCCCCTCGACGTCGCCCTGCTCGATCTGCCAGCGGACCATGCGGTCCAGCAGTCCCAGCCGGGCTCCGACGAACGCGGCGCGCGTGTCGTCGCCACCGCCTCGTCGCAGACGCAGCGAGTCCATCGCCGCGAGCGCCACCGCCATGTCGGCGATGGCGGCCACGCGTTGGCCCCGATGGGCATGCCACTCGGCCCGAAGCGAATAGGCGTCGAGTCGCGCGTCCGGATGGACGTTCGTGGAATCGAGGATCGAGAGCGCTCGCGCGAGGG
>JANNKI010000311.1:0-2870 GCA_031396225.1 bacterium
CGCGGCGCCGCCATGATCATGCGCACCACATGCGGCAGGCGATCCTCGGCGAAGAACATGTGCTCGGTGCGGCACAGTCCGATGCCCTCGGCGCCGAAAGCGCGCGCCTTGGTGGCGTCACGTGGCACGTCGGCGTTGGCCCGCACGCCCAGCTTGCGGTGCTTGTCCACGATCGCCATGAACGCGCCGAACTCGCCCGACACCTCAGCCTCGATGGTGGGCACGGCCCCCTGGAGCACGCGTCCGGTCGAACCATCGAGCGTGACCCAGTCGCCCTCCTTCACCACGACGCCGTCCACGCTCATGCGCCGGGCGTGCTCGTCCACGTGCACAGCACCCGCGCCTGACACGCACGGCTTGCCCATGCCGCGCGCGACCACGGCGGCGTGCGAGGTCATGCCGCCGGTGGCGGTGAGGATACCCTGCGCGGCGTCCATGCCGTGGATGTCGTCCGGCGTGGTCTCCTTGCGGATCAGGATGACCTTCTCTTTCTTCGCCCCACGCTCGGCCGCCGTGTCGGCGTCGAACACGGCCTGGCCCACCGCGGCGCCGGGTGACGCCGCCAGGCCGGTGGCGAGCAGCTTCACCTTGGCCTTGGGGTCCAGCCGCGGATGCAGCAGGTGGTCCAGCGAGTCGGGCTCCACGCGCAGGATCGCCTCCTGCTCGGTGATGAGGCCCTCACCCACCATCTCCACCGCGATGCGCACGGCGGCCTGGGCGGTACGCTTGCCGTTGCGCGTCTGCAGCAGGTAGAGCTTGCCTTCCTCGATCGTGAACTCGAAGTCCTGCACATCGCGATAGTGCTGCTCGAGGCGCGAGGTGATCTCGCGCAACTGGCGGTACACGTCGGGCATCTCGCGTTCGAGCTTGGCGATGGGCTGCGGTGTACGCACACCGGCCACCACGTCCTCGCCCTGGGCGTTCGTGAGGTACTCGCCATAGAACTGGTGCTCGCCGGTGGACGGATTGCGCGTGAAGCCCACGCCCGTGCCGCTCGTGTCGCCCATGTTGCCGAACACCATGGCCTGCACGTTCACCGCCGTGCCGATGTCATCGGGGATGCCGTTCTGCTTGCGGTAGTAGATGGCGCGGTCGTTGTCCCACGACCGGAACACGGCGTCGCGCGACATGGAGAGCTGCTCGCGAGGATCCTGCGGGAACTCTCGCCCGGAGCGCTTGCGCACGTGGCGCTTGAATTCGAGTACCAGTTGCTCGAGGTCGCTGGCGGTGAGGTCGGTGTCGAGTTGGACGCGGCGGCGCTTCTTGGCGGCCGCGATGAGTGTTTCGAACTCGTGCTTCTCGAAGTCCATGACGACCGAGGCGAACATCTGAATGAAGCGCCGGTAGCAGTCCCACGCGAACCGCGCATTGCCGGTCTTCGCGGTCAGCCCCCGCACCGAGCGGTCGTTCAGCCCCAGGTTCAGGATGGTGTCCATCATCCCCGGCATCGAGAACTTGGCCCCGGAACGCACCGATACCAGCAGCGGGTCCCCCGCATTCCCGAGCGTGCGGCCGAGCGCGCGCTCGAGCTGCGCCAGCGCGGCGTCCTGCGCGGCCTGGAACCCCTCCGGCAGCCGCAGGCCGTTCGCGTGATAGTGCCGGCAGACCGACGTGGTGATGGTGAAGCCTGGCGGCACCGGCACGCTCGCGTTCGTCATCTCGGCGAGCCCCGCACCCTTGCCGCCGAGCACGTCCTTCATGTCGCCGCGGCCATCCGCACGCCCGTCGCCGAAGAAGTAGACGAAGCGCTCCCCCGTGGACGGGCTCCCCGGCTGTGCCACGGCGGTTTCGCTCTCGGTGGTGCTCATCGCGCCAACCTCCCTCTGCTCTGGTCCTCCCACCTCCGCGCGCCGGGCATCGTGCCCGTCGCGATCGCGGGATCATTCCACTCCACGCACCATGCCGCCCGCCACGATCGGGCGCCGGAACAACATCGTGTCCACCGGTCCGTTCACGACCAGACGGCGGAGGGTCAACGAGGATACCTGTTCGCCGTCCACTTCCCGCACCTCGCGGCGGGGCCACCAGATTCCGTCCACCTGGATGAACTCCGACCAGCGCCGCCGGTCGCGCCAGGCGCCCTGCGGCGTGCGCACGGACTCCACCACCACGACGCGGCGCGTTGCGCTGTCGAACGTGAGCCGGGTGCGCACGCCGAGGCGCGAGGTGAACTCCACCCGCTCGACGGGCTTGCCCTCGAGTTCGGCCTTGCCCTGGGCAGCCACGTCGCTCGCGGGATCGCTGGCGTCGCGCAGCAGGTGCACGAGATCGGACGCGAGCAGGCCGCGCAGCGAGGCCAGCGTGGTGCTGTCCGCCGGGACGAGCGTGGCCGAGTCGCCGGCCATGGACAGCGTCCAGCCCCGGTCGCCGTCGAGCACCTGCCGGTGTTCGAACTCGAGGAACCGCGTGGTGAATGCGAGGCGGTCCGGATCCTGCCGCATGTAGCGGCTCTCACCCGTCAGCTCGCGGCCCACCACGCTCATGCGCAGTTCACCGTCCTGGTAAGTCACCTTCGCGGCCTTGAGCTTGGCGGCGCCGCCGTGCGCGACGATGGCGGCGTCCACCAGTGTCCGGCCGCGACGCCGCTGTTCCGGCGAGAGCTGGAGTCCGGCCTCCACCACGGCGGCTGCCCCTTCAGTCGTGGTCAGCGTGTCGATTCGGCCGAGTGCCGCGAGCCGGCCCTGCATGCGCTGGGCAGGGCCAGCGAGCAGCAGCGTCACGCCGTCGGCGAGCCCGCGCACCGCCGCTGCGCCCGTGGCGGAACCGAGTGCCTCCGGCATGGTCCACAGGTGCGTCGCGGGCAGCCCGGCGGCATCCCCGGCG
The DNA here is from genome assembly GCA_031396225.1 of bacterium. Taxonomy (GTDB): domain Bacteria; phylum Eisenbacteria; class RBG-16-71-46; order RBG-16-71-46; family RBG-16-71-46; genus JAIOPA01. The sequence goes on from JANNKI010000311.1 coordinate 2,824, forward strand.
AGCCACGACGCCAGCAGCTGGCCGTGCGACTCCAGCGTGAGCGGCCA
>JANNKI010000317.1:0-3400 GCA_031396225.1 bacterium
GTTCGCGAAGCACTCTCCGAACGCCTGGCCGTGCTGCGCATCGCACCGACGCTGACGCGCCCGGTGCGATTCATGGTGCCGCTCCGCCGCGGCGATCGCGTGGGGCCGCTCCGGCTGCGTGCGGCACTCGCGCTCTACGACATGCTTGCCGGGCGCGCAGCGCTGAGCCCGCACGTGATGGCGGATGCCCGCCAGGCGCGCTCGCTGGAACCCGCCGTGGAGCCCGTGGGCCTGCGCGGCGCGGGCCTCTACAGCGACGTTGTCATGGACGACGCGCGCCTCGCCGTCGCGGTGGCGCGCGACGCCGCGGCGCACGGCGCCGAGATCCTGACGCGCACCGAACTGGTGGCAGCGCGGCCCGACCCCTCGACCGGCCGGCAGGTGGTCGAGGCGCGCCGTCGCGAGACGGGCGAGACCGTGACGCGACGCGCGCGACTGATCGTGAATGCCACCGGGGCCTGGGCCGACCGCACGCGCGCCGTCGTGCTAGGCATGCTCCAGCCGGGTGCGAGCGATCCGCCGCGACTGCTGCGGCCCTCGCGCGGCACCCACCTGGTCTATCCGGCGCTTACGCAGGGCCATGGGCTCGTGACACTCGCCGCCGACGGGCGCGTGTGCTTCGTGGTGCCGTTCGCGGGCCGCTCGCTCGTGGGCACGACCGAGGTCGAGACCGCCTCGCCGCCGCTCGACACCCAGTGGCGGGCGTCCGCTGACGAGATCCGCTACCTCGCCGCCGAGGTGGCGCGCCTCATTCCCGCCGCGGCTCGCACGCATCCGATCGCGGTCTACGCCGGCATCCGGCCGCTGCTCTCGGCCGATGAGGGTGTGGGCGAGGCTTCGCGCGAGCACCGGATCGTCGAAGACGGCGCGCTGCTCACCGTGGTGGGCGGCAAGTACACGACGTTTCGCGTGATGGCGCAGGACCTGCTGGCTCGCGCGGCCGTGCTGCTCAAGTGCGCGGTCGTCTCGCGCGACGACGCATCCGAGCCGCTGCCGAGGCCGCTCGCGGACGACACGCCCGACGAGGCGTTCGCCGAGTACGCCATCGAGCACGAATGGGCGCGCACGCTGGACGACCTCGTGCGTCGCCGCAGCACGCGCTGGCTCGCGGACGACCGCGGATTGAACGCCGCGCGCCGCATGGCGCCGGTACTGGCGCGACGGCTGGGTTGGGATGCCTTGCGTGAGAGGGACGAGATCGATCGATTCGAGGCCGCCGTGCGCGACGAGCTGCTGATGCTCGACCGCACGCTCGCCATCCGCTGACGCCGAGCCTGGCGCCAGCATGAGGAGTCCGACCCATGACCGAGCCGCTCATCCTGGCGCTGGACCAGGGCACCACGGGTTCCACCGCGCTGCTACTGGACCGGCGCGGACGCGTGCGCGGCCGCGGCTACGCCGAGTTGCCGCAGCACTTCCCGAGGCCCGGCTGGGTGGAGCACGACGCGGACGAGATCTGGACCAGCGTGCTCACCGCCACCCGCCGCTCCCTCGCGGCGGCGCGCGCGAAGGCCTCGGCGATCGCGGCCATCGGCGTGACGAACCAACGCGAGACGACGCTGCTGTGGGACCGGCGCACGGGCGAGCCACTGGGCCACGCTATTGTCTGGCAGGACCGGCGCACAGCGGCGCGTTGCGAGGAACTCCGCCGCCGGGGCCGCGAGGCGCCGCTCCGACGCGCCACGGGCCTCGTCTGCGACCCCTACTTCTCGTCGACCAAGCTCGAGTGGCTGTTGGAGAATCGCCCGGGCGCCCGCCGCCTCGCCGCGAGCCGGAGGCTCGCATTCGGCACCATCGACAGCTGGCTCGTGTGGAAGTTGACCGGGGGCCATGTCCACGCGACCGATCCCACGAATGCCTCGCGCACCATGCTCTACGGGCTCCGTTCGCGCCGCTGGGAACCGGAGTTGCTCCGCACGTTCGGCGTGCCGGCCTCTGTGCTGCCCGAGGTGCGCCGCTCGGCCGGAGACTTCGGTCGCACGCGCGGCGTGCGCGGCCTGCCGGACGGCATCGCGGTGGCGGGCGTTGCGGGCGACCAGCAGGCGGCGCTGTTCGGCCAGGGGTGCGTGCAGGCGGGCCAGAGCAAGAACACCTATGGGACGGGCTGCTTCCTGCTGCTCCACACTGGAGCGAAGCCCGTGGCCTCGCGCGCGGGGCTCCTCACCACGGTCGCCTGCAGCGCCGACGGCGGAACGGCCTACGCGCTCGAGGGCAGCGTGTTCGTGGCCGGCGCCGCGATTCAGTGGCTGCGCGACGGCCTGGGCGTGATCGCGCGCGCCTCGGACAGCGAGCCGCTCGCGCGTTCGGTGCCTGACTCGGGCGGCGTGGTGCTGGTGCCGGCCTTTGCGGGTCTCGGCGCGCCTTACTGGCGCGCGGATGTGCGTGGGGCGCTCATGGGGATCACGCGCGGCACGACCCGCGCCCACGTCGTGCGCGCGACGCTCGAGTCGCTTGCGTTCCAGAGCCGCGACCTGGTGGAGGCCATGGCCCACGACGCCGGGGCGCGCGTGAAGGCCCTGTGGGTGGACGGCGGCGCCGTGGCCAACGACTGGCTCATGCAGTACCAGAGCGACCTGTTGGGGATCCCGGTGCGGCGACCGCGCGTCATCGAGACCACGGCGTTGGGCGCGGGGCTCCTGGCCGGGCTCGGCGCTGGCGTATGGCGTTCACCGCGAGATCTGGCCAGGGCGCGCGCTCTCGACCGCGAGTTCCGGCCACGGCGCACGGCGCGCTGGCGCGCGACGGAGTGGGCGCGCTGGCGTGCCGCGGTCGATACGTTGCTCGGGCGGCGCGCTCGCTGATCAGTCCCGCGCGGCGGGCGTGAGCTTGGCGAAACGCCCTCGCCACTCCGGCGCCAGCCCCGCGAGCGAGGCGGCCGTCGCCAGGTCGGCCGGCAAGCGCGGCGGCTCGTAGCGAAGCCGCAGCACGCGGTCCACGGTCCAGCCCGGATGCGGACGCGACACCAACCGGACGTCGTCGCCGTGAGTGACCGGCCCTTCGGTCAGGACGCGCAGGTACCAACCCGTGCGCCGCTCGGTGAGCACGCGCTTCAGGAGCCACTCGGCGTCCCAGCGGCGCGAGATGTCGGCGCAGGGCCCGCGCGGCGCGGCGATCTGCAACCGGGCGCCACCCACCTCGAGCACGTCGCCCACGCACAGCCGCGTCTCGTCCACGTCGCTCACCGTGAGGTTCTCGCCGAAGCCGCCGGGGCCCATGGCCTCGAGCCCGGCGAGCGCGCGCCACGCCGGATAGTGCGCGTCGGCGTACATGAGCACCGCCATCTGGGGCCCGCCGTGGTTCTCCTTGTCGGCCTGATGGTCGCCCGCAAGCCCCAACGTGCCCACCCGCACGGGGCCGGACACCTCGTCCTTCCAGTAGGCGGTGCTCCACGGCCGTGAGC
>JANNKI010000344.1:0-2669 GCA_031396225.1 bacterium
TGTAGCGCCACGCCGCGCTCGCGAAGCCAGCGGAGCTCGGCACACGAGTCGAGCAGGCGCGCCAGGCGCTCGGGGATCGTCGCGCCAACGGCCAACGTGCACTCGGCGGTCACCGGGGCGTGCCAGTCGGCGTGCTCCGCCGGCACGATCGCCGAGGTCTCGCCGGACTCGAGCCGGAACGCGCGCCAGTCGCGCACCACGCCGCCCACGCTGGCTCCCTCCCCGCGCACCTCGAGCTGGAAGCCGGCGCACGCGTTGCCCGAGACGGGTGCAAACAGCGGGCCTTCGAGTGCCACGCGGCCGCGCACCCGCACCAGCCCCGAGAGGTCCGGAGTGAGCGGGCGTTCGGCGAGGTCGGCGAGACATCGCCGCAGGCGACGGGCACGAAGCCCACGCGCGAACAGCGGTGCGCCTGCCACAACGCATGCCGCGGCAACGAGCACGCCGCCGGGCGAGATCGGAAGCGAGAGGAACAGGTCCATGTCCCCGGGGATATCGGCATTCAGGGCATGGGGTTTGAGGGTATTCCGCGGCCCGCGCCGCGAGGGTCAGCGGGCGCTTGCCAGCGCGCGGCCCCCGTCAATCGGCATGCAGGAGCCGGTGATCCAGCCCGCGTCGTCCGAGAGCAGGTAGAGGATGAGCGCGGCCACTTCCTCGGCGTTTCCCACCCGGCCGATCGGGTGCGTGGCCCTGCCGCGTTCGAGGAACGCGGCGTAGTCCGCCACCGCGTGCGTGACCGTGTGCAGTTCGGTCACCACCACGCCGGGATTCACGGCATTCACCCGCACGCCATGCGGGGCCAGGTCGAGTGCGGCGCAGCGCGTGATCATGTCCACGGCGGCCTTGCTCACGCAGTAGGCCGCGAGCCCGGCGTAGGGTCGCGTGCCCGCCACGGACGACAGGTTCACGACGCTGCCCTTCCTGACCTTCAGCGCCTCGGTCGCGGCGCGCGTCATCAGGTAGAGCGAGCGCACGTTGCTGTCCATGATGCGGTCCCACTCCGCGGGCTCTGTGGCGTCGAGCGCGCCGTTGCCCAACACGCCGGCGGCGTTCACCAACCCGTCGAGGCCACCGAACGCCTGCTCGCAGGCCCGCGCCCAGCGAACGCACACGGCCTCCTCGCGCACGTCGCCCTCAAGTACCAGCGCTTGTCCGCCCGAGCGTTCCACGCTGGCCGCTGTCTCCTCCAGTCGCTCGCGTCGCCGCCCGGCCACCCCGACGTGGGCGCCCTCCGCTCCGAGCGCCAGAGCGCAGGCGCGCCCGATGCCGCTTGAAGCGCCGGTGACGAGGATGCTGCGGCCCGCGAATCGCTTGCGCTCGGTCATGCCGGGACTCCTTCCAGGGGACGATGGACGATGACTCGACGTCGCCGGCACATCGGCGGCCGCACGGGTGACGTTCGGTGGCGGGTCAGCCGGTGCGGCGGGCGGCCAGGTCGCGCTCTCTCTGTTCGCGCCGCGCCGCGCCGCGACCGCGCGCGTATCCGAACTGGTAGACGAGCAGGAACGCGATCGAGTGCACGACCCACCAGCCGAACTTCAGGAACTCGAGACCTTCCGGGAGCACCATGGGAGACGTTCCTCGCGATGATGGCGGCGCTGCGGCCGCCGGGTGGTCGTTGCAACCCGATGGGCTATCCCAGCGCGCCGAGCGCGCGCAGGAACTCCCTGTCCGCCTCGAGCACGGACGCCAGGTCGATCTCGGCGGGCGGCTGCCAGCGCGCATCGCTCACCTCGTCACTCAAAGTGAACGCGTGCGAGTCGAGCGTGCAGCGCATGAACACGATCTCGACTTGCGTGCCGTGCGGATAGTCGTGAGTGACGGTACGGATGCGCTCGCACGGCGTGGCGTTCACGCCCAACTCCTCGAGCACCTCTCGCACGACGGCTTGCTCGGGCGACTCGTTCCGCTCGATCTTGCCGCCGGGGAACTCCCACTGGAGCCCGAGCGCGCCGCCCGGCGCGCGCTGCGTCATGAGCAGGAGCGGTCCCTCCCACACCACCGCCGCCGCCACGCGGATGCGCCTCACGCCGCCCTGGCTCAGGCCCGCATCGCGCCGCCGAACGACTCGGCGAGCGACGCCTCGAAGCGCGCGAGGTAGCGACGGTCGCCCGCGTCGCGCGCGGCGATGGCCGCGCGCGCGGCGGCGCACAACGCGTGCGCCTGGTCGTTCGTTGGCGCGCCCCGCCGGAGCGCACGCGGCAGGCGCAGGTAGTTGGGCGCCGCGTCGATCAGGAGCGGCGAGCGCGCCAGCGCCCACAGGTCGCATTGCCGTTCGCCACGCGGCACGAGGCTGCGGGCCTGGAGCAGGTGCGTGAACTCGTGAGCGATGGTGAACAGCTGCAGCCGCCGCGGCCGCACCCACACGCCGGGGCGCTCCGGATCGAGCGAGCCCCAGCCCAGCACACCGCGTTTCTGCGCGAGCCCCACGCGGATGCTCAGGCCCTCGAGCTCGGGGTAGAAACGACGGGCGAACTCGAGGTACTCGAGGATGCGCTCGCGGTGGGCCGAGGCGACGACCAGTCGCGACAGCGTCCAGCGCGGTCGGTCGGGGCCCAGGTCCAGCGCCAGCTGTTCCAGCAGCCGGGGGCCGCGACGTCGGGCCGTGACGGGCCCGCTCGGCGAGCGGCGCGGGGTGGCGCGCTCGAGCGGCTCGGCCGACGCGGCCC
>JANNKI010000329.1:0-1645 GCA_031396225.1 bacterium
GAGGCGTCTGGAGGTTCCGGGGGTGTCAGGTCGTCCACGTCCATGTCAGAACCTCGCGGGGGCGACGGCGCTGCCTTCACTCGGGGTGCGACGGGCTGTCATAATAGGAGGCTCAGGATAGGAGGTTCAGGCGCCGCGCCCGTGGACCCACGTGCGCGAGGACCTGTTCGAGAACCAGCCGGCCCGCCCGCGGGGGGAGGGCCCAAGCCCAGGGAGATCACGCTGCATGCGTCGTGCCATCCATCTGCTGTTCGCCATCGCCGCCGTCGCGAGCACGCTGTGGGCCGCGCCCGCGCGCGCCCAGGGCAACGTCATCTTCAACGGCATCGGGCTCGTCGACTACTCACGCAAGCCCACGTTCAAAGTGGGCGACTGGGCGAAGTACCGCATGGCTGGCAGCAGCGAGATGGGCATGAAGGACGATTACGTGCTCACGCTGGTGATCGCCGGCGAAGAGGATTTCTGGGGCGATCCGGGCTTCTGGCTCGAGACGTGGGTGGACATGCCGGGAGAGCCGCCCCAGACCCGCGCGTCGCTCATGTCGTACGAGATCTTCAGCGACAGCTCGGCGACCGAGCGCCTCATGCTCTACATGCGCAAGATGGTCATGATGCTCAACGAGGACGGCACTCCGCGCATCGACATCAACAAGCCCGCCTCGAGCACGCTCAAGGCCCGGCACGACGTGAAGAAGCCGGTGCGCTGGTCGCGCGACACGCTCGGCGTGGACACCGTGCAAACGCCCAAGGGCACGTTCCAGGCGACCAAGGTGCTGTTCAAGCAGGGCACGGGCGTCACTCAGGCCGTGGGCGACAGCTCCACCTACACCGAGCTGCGCGAGGACCGCACGAGCTGGTACACGACGCAGGTGCCCATCACGCATCTGGCGCGCGAGGACATCGTCACCATCTCGACGCGGAAAGCATGGCTCATCGGCCGCTCGGGTGATGCCACCCCGACCAATACCCGCGACAGCGGAAAGGGCACGGCATCGCTGCTCGACTTCGGTCACGGGCTCCAGGCGCGCTTGCTGCCGCCACACCTGCGCCGGAGTCTCGCCGAGCAGAAGGCCGCGGAACGCGCCGCCGCACGCCCGGCCCGTCCGGCCGCGCCGAGGAAGCGCTAGGCGCGCGAAGCCCGCGCGGGCCCGGATCCGCCTTCGGCGGCTGCCCGTACGCGGGTTTCGTGAGCTTCACTCGAACAGCCCGCGGGCATAGGCCTCGGCGTCGAACGGCTCCCAGTCGTCCAGGTCCTCGCCCAGTCCCACCAGGCTCACCGGCAGCCCCAGCTCGCCCGCGATGGCCAGCACCACGCCGCCGCGCGACGTGCCGTCGAGCTTGGTCACCGCGAGGCTCGTGATCGGCACCGCCTTGGCGAACTCGCGGGCTTGCGCCAGGCCGTTGAGGCCGTGCGTGCCGTCCAGCACCAGCAGCACGTGGTGCGGCGCGCCCGGCACCTGGCGCGCGCACACGCGCGCCACCTTCACCAGCTCCGCCATGAGATTGCCGTCGCTCGCAAGCCCGTCACGAGCCCGGTCGCGCTTCAGCTTTTCCATCTTGCGGGTGATCATCTGGCGGCGCAGCGGGCGCAGGTAATCGATGAACATCTTGCCCTCGAGATGGTCGATCTCGTGCTGCACGCAGGT
>JANNKI010000384.1:0-2604 GCA_031396225.1 bacterium
GGGAGGATGCAGCAGCGCTCGGGACAGGAACCCGAAGTCGTCCGCGACGGGCACTCCCAGCGGCCCCATGCGCGCCGCGAACAACACGGCCAGAACGGAGAGCGCCACGAGGCCTGCCCAGCGATCCCGCCACAGGGTCGGGACCGGGGCCGCAACGGGTTGCGAGACAGGATCTTGCCGAAGTGGTGGGGTGGGGCGGCGACGTTTCACCATCGCAGGAGAATCCCGCCACGCCCCCCCGTCATGCAACCCGTACCTTGTGGGGCGAAGATTGTTGGTGTGGTCGGATGGCCCGGTAAGTTGTTGCAGGAGGGCGGCCGAACCCGCGGCTGGACAGCCCGCCAGCCCTGGCCAACAATCTTCGCCGCACAACCAGTGTGTTTCAACACATGTTAGTCGCGGGTCAAGAGTGTGAGCCTGTCGGCTCAATGCTCAATCCTAATGACTCGACACCCCGTGGCGGCTCGAGCCGTCCGGGTCGCGGGAGTCCCCGCTCCCGACGCGACTCCCCTCTCGCTGTACCGAAGGAGTTCCCGCATGAAGCTCGTGACCCGCACCCTTGTCGCCGCGCTCGCGCTCGCGTCGGTGGCATCGCTCGCCCTGGCGGCGCCGACCACGTGGAAGATCGACCCCAATCACACCGAGGTCGGATTCAACGTGCGCCACTTCTTCTCCAAGGTCCACGGCCGCTTCCGCGAGGTCGAAGGCACCATCGTGTTCGACGAGGCGGACGCCGCGGCGATCCAGGTGGACGCCACGGTGAAGGTGGCCAGCGTCGACACCGGCAACGAGAAGCGTGACGGCCACCTGCAGAGCCCCGACTTCTTCGAGGCGGAGAAGAACCCCACGCTATCGTTCAAGAGCACGAAGGTCACCAAGGCCGGCAAGGGCAGGTTCAAGATCGCGGGCGACCTCACCATGCGCGGCGTCACCAAGCCGGTCGTGTTCGATGCCGAGTTCCTCGGCTCGTCCGACATCAGCATGGGCGGCCAGTCGCGGGGCAGCAAGGCCGGTTTCTCGGCCACGTCCGTGGTGAACCGCAAGGACTTCGGCATCAACTGGAACAAGGCGCTCGACAACGGCGGTCTCATGCTGGACGACACGGTCACCATCGTGCTGAACGTCGAGGCGGACAAGGCCCAGCCTGAGAAGCCTCAGGCCGAGAAGGCCCAGTAGCCCGAGCCAGGCCGGTCACGGCGGCCCGCGAGACTTCCCGACCAGAAAAGCGCAGGGCCCGGAGTGATCCGGGCCCTGCGCTTTGTCATGCCGACTGCCTGAGTCGAACTAGCGGAACAGCGACTTCACGCGGCTCCACGTGCTCTTCGCCGTGGACACCGGCGCGGAACCGAGTTGCGCGCGCAGCTCGCCGCCCGGGAACAGGTTCGAGTGCACGTTCACGTAGAAGTTGCCGGAGTTGAGGTTGGTGACATCGGCGGCCGTGACGTCCGTCGTGATGAAGTTCGAGAGCGTGCCATCGTGATCGGCGTTCGAGAAGACCCAACCGGCCGCCACACCGGAAAAGCCCCACCTCACGCCCGCGTTCGTGCCTGCCGGCGCCGGGCCGTGGATGTGGGACGCGGTGTAGGTGCCGGTCAGGTTCTGGAACTGCACCGAGATCGAGAGTTGGGTCTGCGCGGCGTTGAGCACAACGCTCGCCGAACCCGTGGCGGACGTGGAGACCGGCGGCACTTCGGTGCCACCCGAGAGGACGCCGACGTACGTGGTCTGGGCGAACGAGGGCACGGCGATCGCCAGACCGAGGACCGAAGCAAGGATGGAGTCGCGAATACGCATGGGGGGCCTCCGAGGGGGGTACGACGTGCGATCACGCCGGGGACGGGCTCGAGCGGGAGATACCACGGAATCCCGCATCTTCCGCGAGTGTGCGTTCATCGCGCGCGCGACTCAACCGCTAAATTCGCGGACCCCCTGAGCCCCCGCGGAATTGACGACGATGCCGACCACTTGTCCGCGGATCGGGTTCGAAGGCTGGCAAGCGCGGTCGCGCAGCTTGTCCATTGCTGCGCGGCCGGAGAGCATGTCGCACAATCCCCACGGGCTCGCCGAGCCATCTCCTTGAGCCGGTTGAGGCTTCCGAGACGATCCCGAGGGATCCATGCGACGCGCGCCACTTCGCTTGACGCTGCTGGCCCTGTCCGCCCCGGCCCGAACAAGACCGGCGTGCACCCGGATCGCGTCAGTGACCGCCACCCGAGGGTGACCCGCCCTTGGCTGCGGGATCCTGCTCCGCCTTGGGCTTGCCGTCCTTGGTCTGCTCGTCGGCAGGAGGCGCGGCCGGCGTGGGCGCGCGCGCGGCCGCGCGCAGCTTCAAGGGCTCCTCGGAGTTAAAACCCTTTAGCAGGGCCAGTTGCGCCACGGCTCCCATGCGGTCGCCGCACTCGAGCAGCGCCAGACCGTAGTACTCGTGCGCCGGAGCGTAGTTGGGCTCGAGGGCCAGGCAAGCCACGTAAGCGGCGAGCGACTTCTCGAGGTTGCCGAGTTTCCGCCACGCGACGCCCTGCAGGTTGAGGGCTTCGTGGTAGCGCGCGTCGTAGTCGAGCGCGCGCCCCGCGCGCTCGATGGCGCGCTTGAACAACTTCTCGG
>JANNKI010000408.1:0-2589 GCA_031396225.1 bacterium
GCTCACGCACAAGACCGACGTGGGCGGCGTCGTGCTGGGCTTGAAAACCGAGGACGAGGTGCGCAAGGCGTTCGCCGAGCTCGGGCGGCGGCTCGACGAGAAGGGCATGCGCAACCAGATGGACGGCGTCCTGGTGCAGCCCATGGTGGACGAGGGGGTCGAGGCCATCGTGGGCATGAGCCACGACCCCGCGTTCGGCCCCGTGCTCATGTTCGGCCTGGGCGGGGTGTACGTGGAGGTGCTGCGCGACGTGGCGTTTCGTGTGAGCCCCGTCACCGACCGCGACGCGCGTGAGATCATGCGCGACGTGCGCGGCTTCCGGCTGCTCGAGGGCTGGCGCGGCTCGCCCCCGGCCGACACGCACGCGCTGGAGCAGCTCATCCTGCGCGTGTCGCAACTGGTGCGCGAAGTGCCAGGGATCGTGGAGTTGGACTTGAACCCGGTGAAGGTGATGGCGGGCGGACGCGGTTGCGTGGTCGTGGACGCGCGCGTCGCCGTGCGGGGGTGAGGCGGTTGCCATGACCGACGCCGAACGTGACGCATTCGCAAGACTTCTCGGCGTCTGCCGCCGCCTGCGCGGCCCCGACGGCTGCCCGTGGGACCGCGAGCAGACGCTCGAGAGCATGACGCCCTACCTGACCGAGGAGGCGGCCGAGTCTGTCGAGGCGATCGGCAATGCGGATGCGGATCACACCGCCGAGGAGCTGGGCGACCTCGCGTTTCTCGTGCTCTTCTGCCTGGAACTCACGCGCGAGCGCTGGGGCTTGGGGCTGGCCGAGGCGTTCGACCGCGCGTCCGACAAGTTGATCCGACGCCACCCGCACGTCTACGGCGACGCCAACGTGAAGGACGGCGAGGCGGCCTACCGGCAGTGGCAGGAGATCAAGAAGTCCGAGAGGAAGGATGCGGGCGTCTCGCTGCTCGGCGAGCAGCCCAAGGGACTGCCGGCGCTCGTGGCGGCATACCGGCTGCAGGAGAAGGCGGCCGCGGTTGGCTTCGACTGGCCCACGCCTGAGGGCCCGCTCGCCAAGGTGCGCGAGGAGACCGAGGAGGTCGCACAGGCGATCGGCGAGGACACCACGCCGGCGCTGGCGCGCGAACTGGGCGACCTGCTGTTCGCCGTCGTGAACCTGTCGCGCAAGCTGGGCGTGGACCCCGAGCGCGAGCTGCGCGCCACGATGCACCGCTTTCGCGAGCGCTTCGTGCACATCGAGAAACGGCTGGCCGAGAGCGGCCGCACCCCCACGCAATCGAACCTGGAGGAGATGGACGCGCTGTGGGAGGAGGCCAAGCGCCTGCAGCGCACGCCCGTCGCACCCGGAGGGAAGCCATGACCGAAGTCTCGTCTGACCGCGGCCGCGAGGCCGCGCTATTCCTACAACTGGTGCTGGGCCTCCAGCAGGCCGCCATGGTGGCGCTGGGCAAGCTCATGAATCCCATGACATCCAAGATCGAGCGCAACCTCGAGGCGGCGCGCAACACGATAGACACGCTGGCCGCCATCGAGGCGCGCACCCGCGGCAACCTGGAGAGCGACGAACAGCGGGTGCTGACGCAGGTGCTCACCGAACTGCGCATGAACTACCTGGACGAGGTAAAGAAGGGCAGAACCGGCGGGTGGCCCCTCCCGGAGAACCGCGACTGGCCCTGGGGGGCCGAGTCTCCTCGCGCACATCGCTCCCGGCTTGGTATCCTCATCGGCGAAGCGACATCCCGCCAAGACCTCGTACCGGAAGGAGCCCTCCCCGATGGGCCAGCCGTCGCATGTCCTTTCCGGGCCCCGGACCCCCGTGGCCCTCCCCGTTCAAGCGCTCGTCGCGCTCCTTCTGCTCGCCCCGATCCCGGCGGCGGCGCAGGTGCGGATCAACGAGATCCTTCCCAACCCGGCCGGCGTCGAAACCGGCCCGGACGAGTGGGTCGAGATCTACAATGCCGGTGTGTCCGCCGTGGACATGACGGGCTGGGCGATCGACGACCTGGTCACGATCAGCACGGTCGCCGTGCGCGCGCGCATCCCCGAGGACCTGAGCGCCGCCTGCTCCACCAATCCGGTCATCCAGCCGGGCGAGTTCCGTGTCGTGAGGATGATGCCGGGCGGCGCGGTGCTGAACAATGGTGGCGACAGCGTGTACCTCGTCTCCAACCGGGACACGAGCGCCACCGTCGTCCATGTAGTGACCTATCCCACGGGTGTGCCGGAGACCCAGTCCTGGGGCTGTGTCCCCAACGGCACCGCCACGTTCGCGGTCCGCATCCCGCACACGATCTGCGGTTCCAACGGCGGCCCGGTCGGTGACGTCACTCCGCCTGCCGCGGTGAACAACCTGTCCGCCACGGTCGGTCAGTTCCCCGGCGAGATCCGCCTCACCTGGACCGCTCCCGGCGACGACGGCGCCACGGGCACCGCCAGCAGCTACATCTTCAAGGTCTCGCACGCCGTCATCAGCCCCGGCAACTTCGACGCCGCCGCCGACCTCGACCGCTGGATCACCGAGCCGCTGCCGCTCCCCGGCGCCTCGCCCGAGACGCTGTTCGTGTTCGGACTGGACCCTGACTCCACGTGGCATTTCGCCTTGAAGACCACGGACG
>JANNKI010000410.1:0-13408 GCA_031396225.1 bacterium
CAGGCCGATGCCACGAGCGCCATCAACGGGAAGCGTGCCACGGGCCGCTCCACGAGCCGCGTGCCGCGACGCGATCGCGCGAGGGAGCCGAGCGAACCGGCGAGCCGCACGACCTCGCCGTTCTCGTCGCGTTTGGCGTCCACCGTGAGTCCTGACGCATCCAGGATGGGGATCACGTCGCCCGCGGCCGTGCCCACGCCGACCACGAACACGCGCAGCCCGGCGCGGCGCAGCTCCTCGATCGCCTCGCGTGCGTGACCCTCGAGGTCCTCCCCATCGGTCCACACCACCATCGCCTGCTCGTCGCGGCGCCCCGCCGGCAGCAGCTTGAGCCCGGTGCGGAGCGCGCGGCCGAGGTCGCTGCCCGGCTCGCTCACGGTGCCAGGTCCGATGGTCTCGAGCGTGAGGCGCAGTGCGGCCTGGTCCAGCGTGAGCGGGCACAGGCGTACGGCATCGCCGGCGAACGCGACGAGACCGACCCGGCTGCCCTGAAGTCGCTCGAGCAGCGTCACGGCCTCGCGGCGCGCCTCTTCCATGCGCGAGGGCGCGACGTCACGCACCTCCATGCTCGAGGACACGTCGATCACGAACGCGATGTCGGATCCCTGCGACTGGCGGCGCACCGCTTCGCGGCCCCACTGCGGTCCCGCGGCGCCCACGCCGAGCAGCAACACGGCGGAGAGGCGCAGCGCCATCGCCGCGACGCGCTGGCGCGGCAGGAGCTGCACGAGCAGCCCGGGCAGCGGCCTCGCGCCGAGCAGCAAGCGGAGCGAGCGGGTGGCGCGCGCCAGCATGCGCCATTCGAGGAAGGCGAGCGGTACGAGCAGCAGCAACCACAGGAGCCACAGGGGGTTCTGAAACGTCATCTCGCATCCCTCCCGCGGCGCCCGGCAAATTGCCTCGTTCGTGTCCTCATGGCACCCGGAACGCCCACGTGGCGTTCGACCATCCATACAGCGCCAGCAGGATGGCGGCGAGGGCCAGCAACAACGGGCCCAGGTCGCGGAACTCACGATACACGAGCGCACGGATGGGAGCGCGCTCCATGCGGTCGATCTCGGAGTAGATCGCGGCCAGCGACGCCGTGTCCCCCGCGCGGAAGAAGCGCCCGCCGGTGATGCGCGCGATCTCGATCATAGGCTTCTCGTCAACGCTCACCTCCTGCATCACGGTCGTACGGCCGAGGAGCGGGTCCATCACCTCGACCGGCACCACGGACGGACGGCCCACGAGCACGCCATAGACGCGCACGCCCATGGCGCGGGCCAGGTCAGCCGCCGTGAGCGGATCGATGGCGCCGCGATTGTTCTCGCCGTCGGTGAGCAACACGACCACCTTGCTCGGCGTGCGGCTCTCGCGCAGGCGCTGCACCGCGGTCGCGAGACCCATGCCGATGGCGGTGCCGTCCTCGGCGAGGCCGAAGTCCAGTTGGTTCAGCAGCTCCTGAAGCGTCTCGTGGTCGAGCGTCAGTGGGCACTGGGTGAACGCCGTAGCCGCGAAACCCACGAGTCCGATGCGATCGTGTGGGCGGCTCTTGATGAAGTCGCGTGCCGTGGCGCGGGCCACCACCAGCCGGTCGCCACCCCCCATGTCGCCAGCGCGCATGCTGGGCGAGATGTCGATCGTGAGCACGATGTCCACACCGCGCGAGTCCACCTCGCTCTGCTGGATGCCCTGCTGCGGCCGCGCCGCCGCGAGCAGCGCCAGCACGAGCGCTGCCCACGGCAATATGCGCACGACGAGCCAGAGCCAGCGCGAGAGGCCCGGCGCCGGCAGGCTCACGGCCGATCCCCACAGCAACGCGGGCGGCCGCGTCTCGTCTCGGCGCGCGCGCCAGAGCAGCAGCGCGGGCAGCAGCACGAGCAGCACCAGGAGCAACGGATACTCGAATCGGATCATGCGGCCTCCGGGGCGGGTGGCGGACCGGCGCTCGGCCTGGCCGCTGCGGCCGCCGACGCGGCTGCGGCGCGCGAAGCCGCGTCGAATCGGGCCTGCGTCGTGCGGCGGACGTATCCCTCGACCGCCTCCTCGCAGCGTTTCGCCTCGGCTTCGCTGAGCGGTGCGCGAGCGAACTTGACCCGGTCCCAGAGTGCCAGCAGCCCCTCGAGCCGCTCGAAGTCGTCTTCTGGCATGCGCGACGCCTTCAGGCGCTCAAGCAGCTCGCCGCTCGTGTCCCCCGGCCGCGGCGTCGTGACGGTGGCCTCGAGGAAGCGGCGCAGGATCGCGGTGAGCTCGAGCGCGTGCTCCCCGAAGCGGGCTGCTGCCGGCAGTTCGCGCGCGCGCAGTGCGGCGAGCGCGCGGAGCGCCTCGGCCGCGGGGTCGAGCCGAGGTCGCGCGGAGACCGGCGCGGCCGCGGGCCGTATCGCGGGAATCGGCTTCCGCCGGCGCAGGTGACGGAAAAGTGCGAGCACCGCGACGAGCAAAAGCGACACCCACACCAGCGGCATCCAGGCGATCCGCTCCCACCAGGGCGCGGCGACCGGGCCGTGCAGCCCGCGCAGGTCACCGCCGCTGTCCGCGGCCGTAACCGTGGGGAGCACCGCAATGCGTACCGTGGGAAGGCGCGTCGAGGACGGCCGCGAGCTTCTCGGCAGCGAGGCCAGCTGCACCACCGGGCCCTCGACCGCGTGAGGGCCGGTCTCGAAGATCTGGAGCCGGGCCTCGATCCAGACGCTGTCCCTCCCGCCCGAGACGCTTCGCCACCAGCCCGGGCTCACCCGCCCGGCGCGTACGTGCGACCACGTGAACGCCCCGCCACTCTTCGGCGGCTCGAATCGCACCTTCGCCGAGCGCTCGGCGAGCACAAAGCCCCGATAGGTGAGAACCTCACCGATCCGCGCGGACGATGGCGTGACGCGCACGCCCAACCGCACGCCGCCCGGGTCGCCATAGCGAGTCTCGGCTCGTCCGGGTCCCGCGAGCCCGCCGGAGCGGAGCGCGACCGGGAGCGAGTCGCTCGGCACGACCGTGGCGTCGCCCTGTGCGCGAGCCGTCGCGGTCGCGAGTCCGGTCGCGAGCAGCGCCGCGAGCAGCCACGCGGCCCGGGCCACGGGCCGCGCGTTCACGCCACCCCCCGCCGCTTGCGGCGCTGGAAGTAGCGCACGAGTGCCGGGACGTACGGCTTGTCGGTGCGGATCTCCACGACCGGGCAGAGCGCCAGGGCCAGGGCGGCCTCCGCGGAGCGTCGACGATCGCGCGCGCCCGCCGAGTAGAGTCGACGCAATGCCTCACTGCCCGTGTCCACCAGCCGGCGTTTGCCGGTCTCCAGGTCCTCGAGCATCACCCAGCCGGCGCGCGGCAGCTGTTCATCCGCCGGGTCGCGAACCGCCAGCGCCGTGAGCTCGTGCCGGCCGGCCATCACGCGCCAGTCGTGCGCGTCCAGGCGGTCCTCGAAGTCGCTGATCCAGAACACGAGCGACCGGCGCTTGAGCGTGCGCGTGAGGAAGCGGGCGGCCGCGCCCAATCGCGTGCCTCGCGCCGCCTCGTGGTCGAGCACGTCGCGCAGGATACGCAGCAGGTGGCTCCGGCCTCGCGCCGGCGGCACGAAGTGCTCGACCTGGTCCGAGACCAGCGCCATGCCGACGCGATCGTTCTGCCGCACCGCCGCGAAGCCGAGCACCGCGCACAGCTCGGCTGCGAGTTCGCGCTTTTCCTGGCCTCGCGTGCCGAACAACATCGAGCGCGACACGTCCACCACGAGCATCACCGTGAGCTCGCGCTCCTCCACGAAGCGCTTGACGTAGGGAGCCCCGAGTCGCGCGGTCACGTTCCAGTCGATGTCGCGCACTTCGTCGCCGGGGACGTAGGGGCGCACCTCCTCGAACTCGACCCCGCGCCCCTTGAACACACTCGCCGTGCCGCCCGAGAACAGGTCCTCGACCAGGCGCCGGCTGCGGATCTCGAGACGGCGGACCTTGCGAAGCAGATCCTGCGTCGCCATCAGGGCACGCGCACCTGCTCCAGGATCCGGCGCGCGACCTCCTCGCCGTCCACGCCCTCCGCTTCGGCCTCGTACGAGACCTGGATGCGATGGCGCAGCACGTCGAGTGCCACGGCCTTCACGTCGTCCGGCAGCACGTACGGGCGGCCGCGGACGAGCGCGAAACCCTGGGCCCCGCGGACCAGGAACAGCGTGGCGCGTGGGCTCGCGCCGTACTGCACGAGATGCTCGAGCGAGAGCCCGAAGTCCTTCGGCCGGCGCGTGGCCGTGACCAGGTCCAGCACGTACTCCTGGATCTTGTCGTCCACGTACACGCCCGAGAGCGCCTCGCGCGCCTCGATCACCTGCTCGCGCGTCGCCTGGGACTTCAACTCCGGCATCGTCCCCAGTCCCGCCCGGCGGAGGATCTCCTTCTCCTCGGCGCGCTCGGGGTAGCCCACCTTCACCTTGAGCATGAAGCGATCGCTCTGGGCCTCGGGTAGCGGGTAGGTGCCCTCCTGTTCCACCGGGTTCTGCGTGGCGAGCACCAGGAACGGCTCCTCGAGCGGATGGGTGTCGTCCCCGAGTGTGACCTGCTTCTCCTGCATGGCCTCGAGCAGGGCGGACTGCACTTTGGCAGGGGCGCGGTTGATCTCGTCGGCCAACACGATGTTCGAGAACAGCGGGCCGCGCTTGGCCGAAAACGTGCCTTCCTTGGGGTTGTAGATGAGCGTCCCGGTGAGGTCCGCGGGCAGAAGGTCCGGTGTGAACTGGATGCGGCGGAAGCGCAGGGACAACGCCTTGGCCAGGCTCGAAACGGCGAGCGTCTTGGCGAGGCCCGGTACGCCCTCGAGCAGCACGTGGCCGCCAGTCAGGAGACCGATGAGCAGCCGGTCAAGCATGGCTTTCTGGCCGACGACGGCGCGGGCCACCTCTTCGCGGACTCGCGAAAGCGTTTCGCCCGCGCGTTCGATGCGCCGGGCGGATGCGGGATCGACGGTCATGCCTTCCTTCCTGGAAGGGGGTGGGACAGCCATGTCCTGACCACCAACCGCGCGAGTCTGTAGGTGGAACCGGCTGCCGTCAAGCCGCTTGCGGGCTCGGGGACTGGAGGCGCAACGGGGGTGCCGGGTGCGGATCGCACCGCTCGATCCACCCGGCGAGCACGACGCGCGCATCGCACAGTTCGAACGGCGCCTCGAGCCGCTCGAGCTGGTCGAGGCGGCTCAACCGGCGCACGATCTCGATCATCGCGCTCGCCTCGCTCGCTTCGCTGCGCCCGGTCCGCGCATGCGCCATGAGCTGGTGCACGCGCAGGCGCGCCAGGGGCTCGATCGCCAGCTCACGCCGATAGCACCCCGCCGCCGCCTCGAACCACGGCTCCGCGCTCAATGGGCCGCCCACGGCGAGCAGCGCCAGTGCCCGGCGGTGCAGGAGCCGGCCAAGCTTGACACGCGGGTGCAGCCGCGAGGCTGCCTGGTAGACACGGAGCGGGAGCATGATGTGGGCCCAGGGCTTGAGAAAGGCGTTGCAAATGCCAGAGCGGTCGCCGCTTCCTCTGCACCGTTGGTGCCAGTCCCCGGCCCTGCGAAACGCCCCGAAAGCCGGTGCCAGACGCGATGCGCGAGCGGACTGGCATTGCGGATCACGCGAACGCGGATCTCAGCCTGCACGCACCCCGGTCGGGCCGCCGACCCGCCAGGTGAAAAGCGGGAATGCTTGAGCCATTTCGCTCACCTCGCGAGCGATCTCGCGGGCGAGCGGCTCGTCGGTCGGGCGCTCCAGGACACGCGCGATCCAGCCTCCCACGCGCTGCATCTCCGCCACCCCCATGCCGCGCGTCGTGAGCGCCGGCGTACCCAGTCGCACACCGCTCGTCACCCACGGCTTCTGGGGATCCCCGGGCACGGCATTCTTGTTGACCGTGATCCCCACCCGGTGCAGCGCCTCCTCCGCCACCTTGCCGGTGAGCCCTGCGGCGTCCGAGCCGGGGATCCGTCGAAGGTCGAGAAGCAACAGGTGCGTGTCCGTGCCCCCGGAGACCAGGTCGAACCCGTGGCCCACGAGCGTCTCGGCCAGGACGCGCGCGTTCTCGACGACGCGCCGGGAGTAGGCCTTGAAGTCGTCGCCCAGCGCCTCGCCGAAGCAGACGGCTTTCGCCGCGATGATGTGCATGAGCGGCCCGCCCTGGAGGCCGGGGAACACGCTCTTGTCCACCTTCTCGGCGAGGGCTGCTCGGCACAGGATCACGCCACCGCGGGGTCCGCGCAGCGTCTTGTGGGTGGTGCTCGTGACCACCGCCGCGTGCGGGACCGGGTCGGGGTGAAGCCCCGCCGCGACCAGCCCGGCGATGTGCGCCATGTCCACCACCAGGGACGCGCCCACCTCGTCGGCGATGCGCCCGAAGCGTGCGAAGTCGATCGCGCGCGGGTACGCGCTGGCGCCGGCCACGATCAGGCGCGGGCGATGCTCCTTCGCCATGCGCTCCACCTCGTCGTAGTCGATTCGCCCGTCCTCGAGGCGCACGCCGTACTGCACCGCCTTCCACAGGCGACCGCTCACGGACACGGGATGTCCATGCGTCAGGTGCCCGCCGTGTGCCAGGCTCATGCCGAGCAGCGTGTCGCCAGGCTCGGACACCGCGAGATAAGCGGCCAGGTTCGCGGACGCACCCGAATGCGGCTGCACATTCGCGTGTTCGGCGGCGAACAACTGCTTCAGCCGTTCACGCGCCAGGTTCTCGGCGACGTCCACCCACTCGCAGCCGCCGTAGTAGCGCTTGCCGGGCAGGCCCTCCGCGTACTTGTTCGTGAGCACGGAACCCGCGGCTTCGCGCACCGCGTCGCTCACGTAGTTCTCCGAGGCGATCAGTTCGAGTTGCGTGCGCTGTCGCTCCTGCTCGGCGACAATCGCCTCGTGCAACTGCGGGTCCTGTCGCTGGATCGCGGACAATCACGCCTCCTGTTCGGTCCGGCCCGAGCCGGCGCCGTCACGGGGTCCGGCTGCTCCGGGCTTCGTAGTCGCGGATCTTCCGCACCCGCTGCTCGTGCCGACCGCCCGCGAACGGTGTTTCGAGCCACACGCGCAGCCAGCGCAGCCCGTCCTCGACACTTGGCGTCGTCTTCCCCCCGAGCGCCAGCACGTTGGAATCGTTGTCGGCGCGTGTGAGCCGCGCGGTTTCGTCGCTGGTGACCACCGACGCCCGCACGCCTTCCACCTTGTTCGCGGCGATGCTCGCCCCGATGCCGGTGGCGCACACGACCACGCCGCGATCCGCCGTGCCGGTCGAGACGCGCTCGCCCACCGGGATGCTGAAGTCCGGGTAGTCCACGGAGCGCTCGGCGGAATCCGTGCCGACGTCGTCCACGTCATGCCCGAGTCGCAGCAGTTCAGTCTTCACGCGCTCCTTGAGCGCGAAGCCCGCATGGTCACTGCCCACCGCGATGCGCACGCGTCAGGCCTTGCCCGCGGTGGCCGCGACCGTGCGCGGCACCTTCGTGAGCCAGCCGTGGCGGTCCGGCAGGTCGCCCTTCACGATGCCGAAGAACGCCTGCTGGATGGCCTTCGTGACCGGGCCCACCTCGCCGTTGCCGACCGGGAGCCGGTCCACCGCGGTGATCGGCGTCACCTCAACGGCGGTGCCCGTGAAGAACACCTCGTCCGCCACATACAGCAGCTCGCGCGGCATGACCATCTCGCGCACCGTGTAGCCCAGCTAGCGTGCCAGCTGCAGCACGCTCGCGCGCGTGATGCCGGCGAGAATGCTGTTGTGCATGGGGGGCGTGACCAGCTCGCCCTTCACCACCAGGAACAGGTTCTCGCCCGAGCCCTCGCTCACGTAGCCGTGCACGTCGAGCGCGATGGCCTCGGCGTAGCCGTCCTCGACGGCCTCGAGCTTCAAGAGCTGCGAGTTCAGGTAGTTGCCGCCGGCCTTTGCCATGGCGGGCAGCGTGTTCGGCGCCATGCGGGCCCACGTGCCGATCTTCACCGACACGCCTTTCGTGAGCGCGTCGTCGCCCAGGTACTTGCCCCAGGGGTAGGCCGCCACCATCACCTCGATCGGCGTGCCGATCGGGTTCACGCCGACGTGCGAGTAGCCGCGATAGATGAGCGGGCGGATGTAGCATTCTTGAAGTTGGTTCACCGCCACGGCCTCGATGCAGGCGCGCTCGATCTGCTCCGACGTGAACGGCACCTTCATGCGGTAGATCTTCGCCGAGTAGGCGAGCCGTTCGATGTGCTCGCCGAGCCGGAAGATGGCAGGCCCCTGCTTCGTGTGATAGCAACGGATGCCCTCGAACACGCTCGAGCCGTAGTGCAGCACGTGCGAGAGTACGTGGACCTTGGCGTCGTCCCAGGCCACGAACTGGCCGTTCATCCAGATCTTCTCGCTCTTGGTCATCGCCATGGCAGGTCCCCTCGCGTCGGACGGACCGCAGTCACGATAGACGTCGCTCGCGGAGCGCTTGCCGCACGAACGGCGCGATGCGACGCGCGTGCAGACGCAACCGCCGCCAGCACTCTTCGTACGCCTCGAACGAAGCTCCAAACGGATCGAACACCGGCAGACCGGGCTCGCCCGGTTCCGGCCACTCACTCACCACGTGCACCTGCTCGCGCGGCACCCCGGCAGCTTCGAGCGAGGCACGATGCGACGCGCTCATCACGAACACCAAGTCGGCCTGGCGAGCCAGGTCCGGCGTGACCGGCCGGGCGCGATGGCCTGACAGGTCGAATCCCTCTCCCGCGGCGATGCGCCGGGTGCCCTCGCTGGCCGGCTGCCCAGCCGTGGCGGCCGTGCCGGCCGAGGACACCTCGACCGCAGCGGCATCCTCCCCCAGCTCCGCCTGAAGCGCGATCACCGCGAGCGGACTGCGACACGTGTTGCCGGTGCAGACGAACAGGACGTTCAGGAGGGGCCGCGGATGCGACATTCGAAACGAGGATAGGTGGCCGGTTTCGGGCGCGTCAACCGCTCGGTTGCGTGAGGTCGTCGAAGGTGCCGAGGAACTCCGTGACATCCAGATCGCCGCGCCGAAGGAGCTTCGGTCGCTGCCCCGACACGTCCACGAGCGTCGAAGGAACGCCGCCGCGCCGCGGTCCGCCGTCCAGCACGAGGTCCAGCTGGTTGCCGAAGTATCCGACGACCTCTTGCGCGGTCTCGGCCGGTGGCTGCCCGGACAGGTTCGCGCTGCTCGAGACCACCGGGCCACCAAAACGCTGGAGCAGCGCATGGGACAGCGTGTCGCGCGGACAGCGCAGCGCGATGGTCCCGCCCTCGCCCCGCACGCCGATCGGCACGATCCCGGCCGCCACGAAGATGAGTGATAGCGGACCGGGCCAGCACTCCTTGATGAGCTTGCGCGCCACCGGGTTCACCGTCAACGCCAGTCCGTCGGCCTGCGAGGGCTCGGGAATGAGCGAGATGAACGCGTGTCGCGGGTCGCGGCGTTTGAGGCGACCGACCAGTTCCACCGCTGCCACGTCGAACAGCGAACAGCCGAGTCCATAGAGCGTGTCGGTCGGGAACGCGATCACGCCGCCGCGCATGATGGCCCGGGCCGCCGCCTCGAGTGCGGCTCGCTCGGGCTTTGCGGCGTCGACGGTCAGTACTTCCACGCGGACCTCATCGTGACGGGACGGCACTGGCCATGTGCCCAGCGTGTTGCTCGAGCCGACGGGCCAGCGTCGCGTCGGAGACCGCGAGGATGCGCACGGCGAGAAACGCCGCGTTACGCGCGCCCCATACGCCCACGCCGAGCGTACCCACCGGCACGCCGGGCGGCATCTGCACCGTCGAGAGCAGCGCGTCGAATCCCGCCAACGGCGAGGACGCGAGTGGCACTCCAAGGACGGGCAGTCGCGTGTGCGCGGCCATGGCGCCGGCGAGGTGCGCCGCGCCACCGGCCGCGGCGATGATCACGCGCAGGCCGCGCACACGGGCCGAGCGCGCCCATGCGACCGCTGCGTCCGGTGTGCGGTGCGCCGAACGCACCACCAGTTCGCAGCCGACGCCGAACTCGCCGAGCACGCGGGCAGCCTCGTCCATGATGGGTCGGTCCGACTCGCTCCCCATGACGATGCCAACCTTCACCGCGGCCTTCGGCTTCGCCCTGCTCATGCGCGCTTCGCCATCCCTTCCGCCGTCGCGGCGATGTCCGTGCGGCAGCGCCAGCCTTCTCCCGAGAGTCCTGCGAGCGCCGCCTGGATCCGCTGGCGCGCCTCCTCCACCGAGGTGCCGGTGGCGGTCAGGTAGGCGGCCCGGCCGCCCCGCACGACCCACTCCCCCTGCTCCCGCCGCGTGCCCGCATGGAACACGAGCACGCCCTGCCGTTCCACCGCATCGAGCCCGCGCAACACGCCACCGCCCTGCAACTCGTCCGGATAGCCCGTGTCGACGAGTGCCACCGTCACCGCCCCGCCCGTGCCGCGGCCGATCGCTTCTGAATCGAGCGCGCCACGCGCCGCGCTGGCGAGCAGCGTGCCGAGCGAGCCCTCGATCAGCGGCAGGATGCTCTGCGTCTCGGGATCGCCGAACCTCGCATTGAACTCCACCACCCGAACTCCCTCGTTTCCGAGCATGAGCCCAGCATACAACGCGCCCCGATAGGGTGTCCCGCGCGCCGCGAGGGCGCGCAAGACCGGCGTGACCACGCGCTCCGAGATTTCCTGCTCGATCGCGGGCGTGACCGTGGGCGTCGGTGCAAAGGCTCCCATGCCGCCGGTGTTCGGGCCGCGATCGCCGTCGTGGGCACGCTTGTAGTCGCGCGCGGCGGGCAGCAGCACGTGGCGATGTCCGTCGCACACCGCGATCACCGAGGCCTCCTCGCCAGCAAGGAATCGCTCGAACACCACGCGCCGTCCACCTCCACCGAAACGCCCGCCCTCGAGGCAGTCGCGGACGAACGCCTCGGCCTCGGCGTGCGAGTCGCTGACGAGCACGCCCTTGCCCGCGGCGAGTCCGTCGGCCTTCACCACCCAGCGAGGGCCGAACCGCGCGAGCGCGGCGATCGCGCTCGACAGCTCCTCGTACACCTCGGCCGCTGCGGTGGGCACGCCGACTTCGACCATGACCTGCTTGGCATACCACTTGCTCGATTCGAGCCGCGCCGCTTCGCGAGCCGCACCCGAGACCGGGATGCCCTCCTCGGCGAGCGCGTCGGCCACGCCCGCGGCGAGCGGCGCTTCCGGGCCAACGACCACGAGCGAGATCGCCTCGCGGCGCGCCGCCTCGACCACCGCGCGGGGTTCCTCGGCCGCCAGCGGCACGCAGCGGAACGCGCTCGCGATCCCCTCGTTGCCGGGAGCCACCAGGACTTCGGGACGCTCGGGGTCGCGCGCGAGACGCCACGCGAGCGCGTGTTCGCGGCCGCCGGCCCCGAGGACGAGGATGCGTGAGGACATGACGCGGAATCTAGACGACTTCTGCGGACGGCGCATCACGCCGACCGGCTTGCTCCGCGGTTCAGTCGAGATTTGCGTCGCGAGCCAGTGCCGCGAAGCGCACGCGCCCGCGCGCGGCGGCCGCGCGGCCAGTCGCGTCCCAGGTGAGCGCCAGGTCCACGGGGGCAAGGGCCTCCACGGCGAGCGCGAACGCGAGTGCGCCGGCGAGACCACCCTGTTCGCGCGCCTGATGCCATGCGGCCGTCGTCCGGGCGGAGGCGGCCCCCGGACAGAGTAGGAACGGTCCGCCGAGGAGCCGACCGGGAGCGGCGGTGGCCGGACCCACGGTGACGATGGCCTCCGCCTCGCGCAGCTCGTCGTCCAGCTCGACCGGCTCGCCCGCGGCACTTCGTCCCGCGACGAACGAGGCTCCATCCGGATCGTGCGCCAGCACGAGGATCCCGAGCGCGTCGCGCAACCGGGCCGGCTCGACAGGCGTGTCCCCCGCGGCAGCACTCGCCAGGAGCACGAACTGTCGCCCGCGTGGCACGCCGACGACGCCGAGCGCGGCCACCACCTCGCCGAGTGCGACCTCCAGCTCCTCGACGGTGCCCGCAGCTGCTCCGGCGACGATCGCGGTGACGAGCGGGGCGATGAAACGCTCGGTGAGCGGTGCGTCCTCGGGAGTGGCGAGTGCTTCCCGGATCGATCGGCGGAACGCGTCCCGCTCGAGGCTCACGAGCCGGCGGAGCGCGCGGCGAGTTCCTCGCGGATCAGCCGCTGCAAGACTTGCGGGACGGCCTGGCCGCCGCTCTTCTTCATGGCCTGCCCGACGAGGAAGCCGAACGTGGCCTCGCGCCCAGCGAGCACCTGGGCGACGGCATCCGCGTGCTCGGCGAGCACGGCGCGCACGAGCGGGCGTAACTCGTCCTCGCCGCTCGCCACCTTCACGCCGTGACGCTCGAGCAGTTCCGCCACCGTGCCTGGCTCATCGACCAGCCACGCGAAGACCTGCTTCGCGACGGGTCCCGGCAGCTCGCGCGCGGCGACGCGTGCCAGCAGGTCGGCCAGCCGCCCGGCCGGCACCCGCTCCTGCCAGTCCCACACGCTCCAGCCGCGGTCCTTCAACACGCGCAGCACCTCGGTCATCAACCAATTGCTCGCGAGCTTCGCCTGTCCCGGCGTCAGGCATGCCTCGAAGTAGTCGCTCAGCTCGCGGCTCTCTGTGAGCACGGCCGCGTCGTAAGCCGGCAGGGCGTACTGCGTGCGGAATCGCGATTCGCGCTCCCAGGGCAGTTCCGGCGCCGCAGCGCTCGCCTCTGCGCGCTGCGCCTCGCTCACGCGCAGGAGGGGAAGATCGGGATCGGGAAAGTAGCGGTAGTCGTGCGCGTGCTCCTTGGAACGCATCACCGCCAGTCGGTCGTGATCGGCGTCGTAGAGGAGCGTCGCCTGCTCCACCCGGCCGCCCGACTCGAGGCACTCCACCTGACGCGCGATCTCGGCAGTGACGCCGCGCTCGACGCCCTTGATGGTGTTCAGGTTCTTGAGCTCGGTCTTGGTGCCGAGTGCGACCTGGCCCGCGGGCCGGATGCTCACGTTGGCGTCGCAACGGAGCTGGCCTTTCTCCATGTCGCCGTCCGAGATCCCGAGCCAGCGCACGAGACGACGAAGTTCGTCGAGGAATGCCGTGCACTCCGCCGGCGTGCGCAACACCGGCTCCGTGACCAATTCCAGCAGCGGCACGCCCGCGCGATTGAAGTCCACTCGCGACAGCCGCCGATCGCCGCGCCGCTCCGGGTGGAACGACTTGCCGGCGTCCTCCTCGCAGTGGATGCGCGTGAGCGCGACCGCCCGTGGGACGCCGTCCAGCACGATCGGCAGCGCGCCGCCCTCGCACAGCGGGCGGTCGTACTGCGTGACCTGGTAGTTCTTCGGCATGTCGGGATAGAAGTAGTTCTTGCGCGCGAACACGCTCTCGGCGCGGATCACGCACTGGAGCGCCGTGCCGAGCCTGAGTGCAAACTCGAGCGCCGCGGCGTTCGCGCGCGGCAGCGCGCCGGGCAGCCCCAGGCACACCGGGCACACGTTCGTGTTCGGCTCCGAACC
>JANNKI010000339.1:0-3298 GCA_031396225.1 bacterium
GCCCTCCTCCATATCCGTCGCCCAGGAGACGCTGTCGAATCGGCAGAACGTGCGGCGGCCGCGCCACTCCATGCCGACTTCCCACGGCACCATGCGATCCACACCCGCCCACACTCCGTCTCTCGCACCGACGACGGCGCGCAGCCGCCCTATCACGTCGAGCGTCTCGCTCTGCGCCAGCCGGAACGTGCGCGGGCCCGATGCACCCGCGACCCGGGACGCGGCGTCCAGGGGCTCGAGCGTCAGGCTCGTGAGCGTGGGCGGGGCCGTGTCGGGCACGACGAGGCCACCGCGCTGGGGGTGGTAGGCGATGTCCCCGCGACGGATCTCGAAGTGGAGATGCGGCCCCCCGGCGCCGCTCTCGCCCGACCAGGCGAGCAGGTCGCCGGCGCTGAAACGAAAACGGCCGGCCTCTGGCCAGAGATCCTGCTCGTAGACGCCGGCCGAGTCCTGCGCGGCCCGCACATGGGCGGCCAGTGGCTCCGTGAACGCGTCGAGATGGGCGAAGACGAGCAGCCGGCCGTCGTCGGTGCGCAGGTAGACCGAGCGGCCGTAGCCGACGCCCGAGGCGCGCACACGCTCGATCCCTCCCGGCGCGGGCGCCACCACCGCACGACCCACGCGCCGCCCCGTGCTGAAGTCGAAGCCGGCGTGGAAATGCCCGCGGCGGTATTCACAGAACCCGCCGGCCACGTCGAGCGGTGGAGCCATGGGCGGCGCGGCGAGCGCGGGCGCGAATGGCGCAGACTCCGAAGTGCCCGCGGTGCTGCCGCCCTCGGGCGAGGACGAGCCGCACACCGCGGTCACGGCCGCGAGCGCGAGTGCCAGCCGGCCCGCACCACGCACTCGCCCCATGGCCCCACGCGCATCGCGCCTCATCGCCGCGTCCTCAAGGTTGCCCAGTCCCGGGTCGTCGTCGAGCGCGAGTTGCGAAGCACCTTGGGATTGAGCTCGAAGCCGGAGAGCCGGCCACTCTTGAGCGCCGCGTCGAGACGTTGGTCGAGGCCGTAGACGTCCGGACGGAACTGGACCACGCCCGCCTCGTCCAACCACGCGGTGCGGTATTCGATCAGCACCGGCACGCGTCGCTTGAGGCCCACCTGGCGCCACGTGCTGTCGGCCATGATCGCGAGCATCGAGTCGGGGGAGGACAGCGGCGAATCCTGAAGCAGGTAACTGGCCAGCACCATCGGGTCCTGCACGCGCACGCAGCCGTGGCTCAGGAAGCGCGAGCCGTAACCGAAATGACGGCGCGACGGCGTATCGTGCAGGTAGACGTCGTATTCGTTCGGACACATGAACTTGACCTGACCCAGCGGGTTCCGCGGACCGGCGTCCTGACGGACGATGTACGGGAACGAGTCCTCCTCCACGCGCTCCCACGGCACGTCCCTCGGATCCACTTCCTGGGGTATCTCCGGGGAGACGTCGAACACGCGCATGTCGTTCGCCAGGAAGTACTCCTTGTCGCGGCGGAAGCGCGGGAGCATCTCGTTCGCGAGGATCCGCTTGGGGATTCCCCACGTCGGGTGGAACTCGAGGTAGGTGACGACATCGGCGAAGACCGGCGTGGGATCAGTCGGGCTTCCGACCACGACCCGCATCGTGAGCGGCTCGATCCCCTGCTGCACCACCCGCAGCTGCGACTCCGGTATGTTCACGCGGATGAGCGGATCGGGGAGGTTCCGCGGCAGCCAGCGCAGCCGCTCGAGATTCAACTCGAGCGTGCGCCGCCGATCGGCCGCGCTCACGTTGAGGTTGCGCCGCGTGAGCTCGTCGAGCCGGCCCGTGACCTCGAGCCCCTGGCGCGATTGGTAGCGGCGGACGGCACGCGCGAGCGCGAGGTCATACGTTGGGTGGCCGGTGGAATCGCCCAGGTCGCCCGTGATCGCAAGCCGGCTGCGAAGCGCCCGGCAGCGCTCGTCCTGCATGCCGAGCTTGAGCAGAGTGCCAGGCGGTATCGTCGGCCAGCCGCCGCGCTCCTCGATGCCCCGGTAAGCACGCAGCGCGTCGCGCAGGCCTCGATACTCGGGGTCGGTGCGGCCCAGTTCCGACACCATGCGGGCCGCGCGTGTCGAACGGATCGCGTGCGCGAGCGCGCCGGCGACGTTCACCGTGTCCCGCAGTGCCAGCCAGTCCGGGTCCAGCGACGGGGCCGGCACGCGCCCCTCGCTCAGTTCGCGCACGAAGCGCACGAATGCCGCGGTGAGCCGGGCGTCCAGCCGTGCGAGGCGCGCGGCTTCGACGCGCGGGTCCGCTCCTCGTTTCGCGCGCTGGGCGGCGAGTCGCTCGCGGATGTCGAGCTCGCCGTAGTCGGCGGGGTCCAGCCCGTCGCGACGAGCATCCGCGAGTGCCTTCGCAAAGCCGCGCGCGGAGGAGCTCGGCTCACCGTCGTGACTCCAAAGCGGCCGGTGATCGTGTCGCTCATAGGTTCGCAGCACCTCGGCCCAGATCCGCCGCCGGCTCGCCCCATCGCCGGGCAGCCAGTCGGGGAGGGGCCCGCCGAGCAGCGCCCGCATCTGCGTGACTCGCACCGCCTCGGCCTGGGCGCGCCTGCTCTCGAGCCACACGACCGCCCACACGGCGAGCCCGGTGAGCGCGACGATGCCCACCCACACCGCGATCCGCGCCAGGCTCGGGCGGCCGGGCGGCGGCTCGGGGGCGGGGGGGAGCTGGCTGGCTACTTCCAGGTCCACGCTGCGGTCCTCCGGTTACGCCGGCAAGTATTCAGGGGGTTCCTCACCGGGTCGGCCTCGCGAACTCATCGAGCACGCGCGCCACGTGCTTCGCGTGCTTCACGTCCAGGTCGAGTTGCACGTTCTCGTTCGGGGCGTGGGCGAGCGTGCCGGGGTGGCCGAGCCCCGCCATCGCCACCGGCAGCCCCAGCTCGTGCAGGTGGACGCTCCTCGTCTCCTCGACCGAGTCCCCTCGCCGCGTGAGCGTGAACGGGTCGGACTCCCAGAGTTCCAGTGGCTCCTCCGGCTGCACGTCGTAATGGTTGTAGAAGAGCAGCGTGCGATCCGAGCATCCTGCCCGCTCCGCGAGGCTCGCCTCGAGATGGGACTCGATGAAGTCGTCCACCGCCCGCAGCTTCGTCATGCCACCTCCGTGTGGGTCCCCGCAGCCGTCCTCGGCGCATTATGCCCTGCATGGCGGCCCACTTCCCAGCGCGGCCTCTCCCAGCTCGCTTGTGACGAACTGGGTCGCGGTGCTCGAGGGGCGAAGTCAGGGCCGGCCGTGGTAGGATGCTTGCGTGCTGCGCGAACTGATCCTCGCTGCCATGGTCGCTGGCTCAGCG
>JANNKI010000492.1:0-3940 GCA_031396225.1 bacterium
CAGCGCTGCGAGGTCGAACGCCTCATGGATCGGGATCTCGGTGGCCTTGCCCTCGGTGGATACCTCACCGGACGGCTCGATGCCAGTACCCGCATACGTCCGGATGCGACCGTCGGTGCCGACCCTGAACACTCGATTGCTGTCGGCCTCTCCGATGAACAGACTGCCGTCCGGACCCAGCGCGACCGAGTACGGCTCCGAAAGCGTCCGGTCCCGCGCGAGGATGTCTTCGGCATACGCCGACGGCGCGCCCGGCGCCGTACCCGCCACGCGATAGAGGAGGCCTGCAGGGGTCACCTTGAACACGGCGTGCTGGCTCCCGGCTGCGGCGAAGTAGATCGTGCCGTCCGGCGCCACGGCGATTCCACGCACCCCACTCAGGCCCTGACCGGCGGCCGGCGCACCCTCCGTGGGCTCGTAGTTCGTGCCGCCGCCCGCGAGAAGGTGATATCGCCCATCCAGCTTGATCTGGACGACCCTGCCCTTGCCGAAATCGGTGAGGATGAGGCTGCCGTCCGGTGCGAACGCGATATCCAAGGGGCTGATCCCCACCGTAGTCGCGAGTTCGTTTTCGGTCTGGGTGCCGAAGGTGCTCGACGGCTGCCCCGTCCCCGCGAAGTTCTGGATGATGGGATAGTTCCGCGTCGCGATCCGCATGGAGCCGTCGCCGAAGTAGACCGTGCCCCGGCCATTGCGGTCGTAGAAGTGATGTGGCGTGATCGTCCAGCCGCCGAGGCCGGCCGAGGCCATGCTGGGAGCGCCCACGCTCACCTGCTGCGTGGTCCACAGCGTGCGGAAGCCCGAACGGTCCCCCGTGCGCGCACCCCCTCCCGTCGCGGGAACCGTGGCGGCGTTGGCGAAGCTCCGGCCGTTGCTGGTCGCCCGTGCATAGAGCGCTTGGAACTCGTAGCCGATGCGGACCGTGGCCGTGACCGAGCCATTGACGCGGCGGCCGAACACGTCGGTGCCGTCCCAGTCACGGAACACGTGAATGTGATTAGTTCCGAGGCCCGCTCCCGCCCAGTCGTACTTGAAACGCCGCCCGGCCACGTCCACCGTGAGGTAGACGCGGTTCAGGTTCGGGGGCTTCGTCGCGCCGACCAGCGGGACGCGGACCCAGCGCATCGCCCGGTCCCCCGGCTGACGGCTGCTGCGATAGTGGAGCGCGTGGGGCACGCCCCGCAGCGGGATCGTCTCGCCGAGGACGCGATTCTCGTTCTCGATGATGCAGCCGAAGCTGCACGAAGGGTTGTCCACCACGGACGAGGCCTGCCCGGCGCGCGCTGCGCTCGAAGATGCCGCACTGGCGTTGGCGGCTTCATTGAAGTTGAGGTCGACAGCCGAGAAATGATCCACACGCACCCGCCAGAGACTGTCCCCTGGAGCGAACAACGGCACGAGCTGCGCCCGTTCGGCGTTGTCGATGCCGAGCGAGTCGAGCCGGGGCTGGCCGTCTGCCTGTCCGTCACCGTTGGTGTCGAGGTTGGCGAGCCCGCCGGAAGGGGCCAACACGCGCACGACACAGCCATCCTCGCGCGCCACCCACTGCCCCTTGCGCGAGTCGTAGACTCCCGAGGGCACGGAAGTACCCACCGGCACGCCCAGGAACTCCCGTGTGTAGGTGACGATCGGCCGGTCGAACACGATGTCGGGCGCGGGGGTGCCAAACGGCTGCGCTGCATGGATCAACTCGGCCTCGACGAGCGACACGCCCACGCAGTAGGTGTAGGCCGTCGAGGCCGGCAGGCTCCCGGGCATGGATTCATCGCCGCTCGAGCCGACCGTGAACTCCTTGAGCCGGATACTGAAGTTGTTGTACGTGATGGGCGTTCCGCCACTCGGTGTGACGCTGGCGACCGTGCCCAGTGGCACCAGCATCCAGAGACGCCGGTCCCCGTTCGCATCCGACTCGAATCGGCCGACGACTGTGGTCGGAGCGGCGTTGTTCACCTGATAAGACAGTCCGCTCCTGCCGATCATCGCCACGTCATCCAACAGCGCGAAGTCCTGCACGGGGACCTCGACCCGACGCTGCGACTCCAGGTACTCGCCCTTGAGATAGCGGAGCACGAGCGCCGCCCCGCCGTTGACGACCAGCGTGTAGCTGCCATCCGCTCGGCTCACGCTCTCGCCGTACTCCGGGTGGTCCAGCACGCGCACGCTGACGTTGGCGATTGGTCCGAAGTCCCGTGCCAGTACGCGACCGCGAACCACGGCCTCACGGCCGGATACGAGCTTCATCGTATCCAGCGAGGCGCCGCCCTGGTAGGCGTTCGCCCCATGGAACAGGAATCGCACGCGGTCCCGGAACTCGCTGACCTCCGTCTCGGGGAGCTGCGTCAGGTTGATGTCGCCGGAGTCACGGGGGGCGGGCTCGCCAGCCAGTTCGCGGAAGACGTAGCGTTTGAATTGGCTCACCCGTCCGAGCGCATCTCGGGCGCGGAACAGGATGCCGTTCGGTCCCACGTCGAGTGGCACGGTCAGGCTGAAGACACCCGAGGAGTCGGGCGTGCCGACCACGGTGCCGTCCACCGTGACGTTGGTGATGCTCGTGTCGCTCCAGGCTCCGGTCACGGCGACTGTGCTGGCAGTCGTGACCAGCGGTGTTTCGGGTGGCGAGCTCACCCACAGCACAGGCGGTTGCGTGTCCCGGATCACGTGCCGGGTCGCTTCGGTCGAGTACCCGGCCCGATCCGTCACCTTGACCTTGAACGTGTAGAGACCGTCCACCGGCAGCGGGGCCGCCACGGTGAAGCCCGCCGTCGCGTTGAACGCCGGCAGCGTGTGAACCACCACCGACAGCGGCGTCGTCTGGTCGGCGAGCGTGGCCGTGGTCGCCACGGTCGCCGTATCGGTCACATACGCCTCCGTCGGGCGCACGAGCACCAGGGACGGGGCCGTCGTGTCCGTGGCAGCCCAGGTGAGCGTCGCGCGTGCGTCGAGCTCCCCGTAGAGCCGCACCGTCACGTTGTTGCTGGCCAAGAGCGTCACCTGCCGCGTCACACTCGCCGTGCCCGAACCCACAAGGCTCGATGGGATCACCCAGGTGCCGTTCAACTGCACGCGCACCCCGGTACAGCGGTTGCTGGCGTCGGGGTTGCCGTTCTCCACCAGCAGCGTCCACGGAGACGAGGCGTTGGAAGGCTTGTCCACCGTGTCGGTGTACTCGACGAAGCCGTCCTCGGTCGGGATCACGTAGCTGCCACCGCCGATGGCATAGCTCGGGTCGGGGACCGAGTAGAGCCGGAACTTCGCGTAGCTGCCCACCGCGCCCCTCACGCCAAGCTGGAACGTGCTCGTGCCACTCACCGTGACGATCTTGTTGCACGCCGACACACTCGTCGTGACGTCGGAGGCACTCATGAACTCCTTGCCGTCCACGAGCACGCTCACCTGCGAGACGCGATTGGCGCCCGAAGCGGTGTCGCCGTTCGTGATGCGGAAGTAGTAACGCTTGGCCGCGTCGAAGCCGGGGATCGTCACCGTGTGGACGCTGGTCGTCCAGTTCGTCGCGTGATTGCTCGTCACCGCCTGTGACGGCTCCCACACCAGCGTCGTGTCCGGCCGGCCGTTGGCGAAACGGGTCGCGGGACCGCGCGAGAGGCCCTGCGCGTGGTGGAGCCCCGCCCAGCTCGCGAGCGTCACGAGCACGGCGAGACCCGCGAGCAGCCCCGCACGCAGACGCGCCGCCGGCTCCGGGCCGCTCATCGGATGAGCGTCAGTCGTGCGTTGCGCAGCGCAGGCCCCTGGTGGAGCCGCACGAAGTACTGCCCGCTCGGCAGCCCTCGGCTCGCGATCGAGAGCTCGTGCTCCCCGGCGCCGAGGCTCCCCAGGTCCTGGGAGAGCACTCGACGACCGGCCACGTCCATGAACTCGATCCGGGCACGTTCGTGCGTCTCCAGCACGAACGCCAGCCGCACCTCGCGGCCGCCGTTCTCGC
>JANNKI010000521.1:0-1536 GCA_031396225.1 bacterium
AACGCGCCGAGCGGCACGTCGGACATGAGCCGAACGCGCACGGCCTCGCGCAGGCGCTCGCGCAGCCCGTCCACCGCCTCGGCCTCCGAGAGCGAGCGATCGGTGGTCAACGGCAGCTCCCAGTAGCGCTCCACTCGCGGCCCGTGTTCGTCACACAACAGGCGATGGCCCGCGGGGAGCTTGCGGATCCCCGCGAGGATGCTGCCCGGGGCAGGCACGTAGCCGAACGTGAGGTAGTCGGCGAGCGCCGTCGGGTCGGGGTCGCGCGGCACCGAGGGATCCGCGAGCAGGCTCTTCAACTCACTCGCGAAGACGATGCGACGGCCGTCGTCGTGCCAGTAGAGCGGCTTCTTCCCCACCCGGTCGCGTGCCAGCAGGAGCGTGCGACGGCGCGAGTCGTAGAGCCCGAACGCGAACATCCCGCGCAACTCGGCCACCATCTCCGCGCCCCGCTCTTCCCACAGATGCAGCAACATCTCGGTGTCACTTCGGCCGCGGAAGCGATGCCCGCGCGCACGGAGCTGCGGCATGACCTCGGGCCAGTTGTAGAGTTCGCCGTTGAACACGACGTGGACGGAGTCGTCCTCGTTGGCCAGGGGCTGATGGCCACCCGGCGAGAGATCCACGATGGAGAGTCGCCGGTGGCCCAGCGCCACCGGTCCTTCGGCCCACACGCCAGCGTCGTCTGGCCCGCGATGGCGCTGCGCTCGCGCCTGCGCACGCACGACCTCGACGTCGGCCTGGCCGCCGTGATACCAGAACACGCCGTTCACGCCGCACATGGTCAGTGCCCTCCCGGGCGCGCGATCTGGAGCCGCGCCACTTCGAGGCCGTCCAGCAGGTCGTCGTCGCTGAGCAGGTCCTGTAGCCTGAGGTTCGGGTAGTGCGGCTGGTGCGTCATGCTCACCTTCACGGTGTAGTCGCCGGCCGCGACGTCGTGCGGCACCTCGATCCGAAACGTGTCGCGCACGACCTCGATCGGGGCCCAGCGGTCGACGCCGTAGGCCCCGCCCGTGGGCAGGTGATCGGCGCGGAAACGGTAGCGTTCGCGGCGAACCTTCTCGACCATTTTGCGCCACACCTTGGAGACCCCCGCGGGCGCGCGCGGCACGTCTGCGGGCAGTGCGCGGTCGAAGCGCACCGCCACACGATAGGCGCCCGCTGGGAGCGGCGTGACTGCGCGCCACTCGATCAGTCCGGCCAGCGTGTCCCCGTGAGTGGCCTCGGTCACGCCCAGCCGAAACGCCACCAGCTCGGGTAGCCCTGGACCGAGCCTTCGGGGGCGGTCGTCGGGTCCGATGGCCCGCACGAAAGGCCGCAGGCTTTCGCCTCCGGGCAGCCTTTCCAGCGCTTCTCGGTGGATCGAGTAGACGGTGAAGCGGTCCGCTTCGTAGACCCGCTCGAACGCCTCGGGCGCGCGCTCGAGCCGGGTGCGCGCGGCGGCGTACCAGTCCGGCGTGGGCGACCAGAAGTCGAGGCGCGGCGGCTCATCGAAGCGGCCGTTCAGCACGATGGCCGTCGCGCCCCAGCGGCGCA
>JANNKI010000526.1:0-3090 GCA_031396225.1 bacterium
CAGCGCGAATCGCGCGGCCGAGGCCATGGTGGGCCAATCCGAGGCGTTGCTCGAGGACCAGCCCATTCAACGCATCCTCCATTGGAGCCCTTCCGGCAAGCCGGTCTCGCTGCCACAAGTGGGCGCGGTGGTCGCGGGCGAGGCCATCCGGCACGACGGGGAGCGGCTGCCGGTGGAGTTCTCGCTGGCGCGCGCCGGTGAAGGGGACGCGCTCGTGTTCACGGCGATCGTGCGCGATGTCCGCGAGCGGCTCGAAGCCGAGCGGCGCATCCGCGAGGCGGCGGATGGGCTCGAGCAGTCGAACCGCCGACTCGAGGAGATGAACGCCCAGCTCGAGGAGGCGTCGCGGCTCAAGAGCGAGTTCCTGGCCAATACCTCGCACGAATTGCGCACGCCACTCAACGGCATGATCGGGTTCCTCCAGCTCGTGCTGGACGGCCTGTGCGACTCGCGTGACGAGGAACGCGACTTCTTGAAGCAGGCCCTGCATTGCTCGCGCCACCTGCTCGGGCTCATCAACGACGTGCTCGACATCGCCAAGATCGAGGCCGGCAAGCTCGTGCTCGACATCAGCCGACTCGAGCTGCAGCAACTGTTCGACGAGGTCTACACCGTCACGCACGTGCAAGCGGCCCAGAAGGGCCTGAAGCTCTCATTCGAGGACCTGACCGAAGGGCAGGTGTCGGCGCGCGGCGACTTCGGCAAGGTGAAGCAGATCCTCATCAACCTGATCGGCAACAGCCTCAAATTCACGGCCAAGGGCGAGATCCGGGTGCGCGCGCGATCCCTGGCCGAGTTGGGGCACCTGATCCTCGAGGTGGAGGACACGGGCATCGGCATCGCGGCCGGGCGCCAGAAGATGGTATTCGAGAAGTTCGTCCAGGCCGACGGCAGCACCACGCGACGCTTCGGCGGCACCGGCCTGGGACTCGCCATCTCCAAGAGCCTCGTGGAGTTGATGGGCGGCGTCATCGGGATCCACAGTGAAGGGGAAGGCGAGGGCACCCGCGTGTACTTCTCCCTGCCGCTGTGGCGGGAAGGTGCGGCGGCGGTGCCCGCTTCGATCGAGACGGCGGCGGACCGTATCGAGGGCGCGGTGGGCGACCCGCTCGTACTCGTGGTCGAGGACGACGCGGTGTTCCGCCGATTCGTGACCGCCGTGCTTCAGCGCGGCGGCTTTCGAACGGTCGAGGCCGATCACGCGGAGTCCGCGTGGTTGTTGGTGCGCCGACTGCAGCCGGCGGTCGTGGTACTGGACTATGCGCTCTCCTGCCAGGAGGGCGCCGCATTGCGGACGGGCTGGGACCTCGCCCGTCGCATGACGAGTGAGCCGGAGACCCGTCACATCCCGGTCGTGTTCGTGACGGGATTCGACGGTGAGCTCAAGCAGCGTCTGCATTCGACGGCATTCGCGCGCCGGCCGGAGCACCTGGTAAAGCCGGTCGAGCCCAGGACGCTTATCGCGAAGGTCACCGAGCTCGCGGGCAACCCCGCGAATCGCGTGGTGCGCGTGCTCATGGCCGATGACGATCCCACCGTGTCGGCCTACGTGCGCAAGATTCTCTCGCCCGATCGGTTTCTGGTGGATGTGGCGAACAACGGCGACGAATGCCTGCACATCCTGCGCACGCAGCAGCACGCGTACGACGTGTTGCTCCTGGACCTCATGATGCCCGAGGTGAGCGGCTACGATGTGCTGCGCGAGATGACGCTGTCCGGGCTGCACCCGGATCTGCCGGTCATGATCCTCACGAACTTCCCCGAGCCGCGCAACGAGGAGGAGCGCCGCCTGCTCGAGGACGGCCTGGTGCTCGACGTGGTCTCGAAGTCCGCCGTGCACAACAATCCGCAACTGCTTCCGCACGTCCTGAACTGGCACCTGCAGGTGGCTCGCGGCGAGGCAGAGGGCGACCCGCCGGACATCGAGCGGAGGGCGGCATGAAGCACGTGCTCGTGGTCGAGGACGACCAGTACAACGCGATCCTGTTCCGCAAGATCTTCGAGAGGCGCGCCGGCTGTCGCGTGACGCTCACCGAAGACCCCGCCGAGGTGCTGAAACTGGTGCGCGTGGGCGACGTGGCGCTCGTGGTGCTGGACGTGTCGCTCCGGAACTCGAAGTGGGAAGGGCGCCTGGTGGGAGGCGTCGAGATCTGCCGCATGATCCGCGCCGAATCGAAGCGGCGCGTGCCCGTGTTGCTGGCCACGGCGCATGCCATGCGCGGAGACGCGGAGAAGCTGATCCAGGAAAGCGACGCGGATGGCTACGTGGCCAAGCCCATCGTGGACCACGACGAGTTCGCTCGACTGGCGATCACCCTCATGGAGCGTGCGGCATGAAGGCCACGCCCGACATCCGCATCCTGGTGGTCGAGGACGACCCGTTCTTCCAACGCGTGCTCCTCAAGCGACTCGCGGCCGAGGGCTACCAGGTGCAGGCCGCGTCGGACGGCCGCGAGGGCATGAAAGCCATCGTGACGTTCGAGCCGGACCTGGTGATCTCGGACTGGATGATGCCGCAGGTGGACGGCCTCGAGCTGTGCCAGTCCGTGAAGACCGGCCTGCGAGAGAACGCCCCCTATTTCATCCTGCTCACCGCCAAGGGCGAGATCAGCGACAAGCTGCTCGCGCTCGACACGGGGGCCGACGACTACCTGGTCAAGCCATGCGACCAGGGCGAGCTGATGGCCCGTGTGCGAGCCGGGCTGCGCATCGTCCTGCTCAAGCAGGACATGCGACTCGCCGTGGTCGAGCTGGCCGCGCTCCGCGCCGAAGTCGAGCGCGTCCGCCGGGAGTTCGCGGCACGCGGGATCAAGTGGCCCGACGGCGAGAAGGGTCGGAGCGCGGAACGGGCGGCGTAGCGTCGGTCGAGCGGACCCCCCCGGTGGTGCGGGAACGCGGGAAGTCCGCTAGCCTGCACGCGCCGCATCCCGCGGCCCGCCGTGCACGGGCGCACGGCCCCGACGCGCCCCCCGGGACGGGACTTCATTCTGCGCATCCTCCTCCTCGGTGGTTCTGGCCTGCTGAGCGGTGCCGCAGCCGACGCGTTCCTCGCGGCGGGCCACGACGTGTGGGCGGTCGCGCGCGGTGAGA
>JANNKI010000556.1:0-10813 GCA_031396225.1 bacterium
ATCGCCTGGGCGACGCGGCCTCGGAGATCCTCGGTCGCACGAATCGTGACAACGTCGGAGTCGATGGCCTCGAATACCAGTTCGAGAACGCGCTGGGCGGCCGCACGGGCTGGGTGACGATGGTGCCCACCGGCTCGTCACGCATGAGTCTGTTGCTGCCCGGGGCGGAGGGCCGCCCGGCGCGCGACGGAGCCTCGCTCGAGCTCACGATCGACTCCGACCTCCAGTCCATCGTCGAGCACCACCTGGCGCGCGCCGTGGACTCGCTGCGCGCTCAGCGCGGCTTTGCCGTGTTCCTGGACCCATGGACGGGCGAGGTGCTCGCGGCCGCATGCGCGCCGCACCTGCCGGCGGGCAAGTCTCGCAACTGGACATTCACCGACCAGTACGAGCCCGGCTCGACGTTCAAGGTGGTGGTGAGCGGCGCCGTGCTCGAGGAGCATCTCGCGCGGCCGACCGATCGCTTCGAGGCCGCCGTGAGCGGCGAGGCCGAGCTGGTGCCGGGCTGCATCATCCACGACACGCACGAGGCCGCCTCGCTCACGTTCCACGAGGCCGTGCAGCAGTCGAGCAATATCGTCATGGGCCGACTCGCGCTCAAGCTCGGCGCCGAACGCCTGCATCGCTACGCCTCGGCGCTCGGGTTCGGCAGCATGACCGGCGTGGAGTTCCCCGGCGAGACTGCCGGCCGCTTGCGCCCGGTGAGCGCGTGGCAGCCGCGTTCCACGCCCACGATCGCCATCGGCCACGAGATCACCGTGACGCCCCTTCAACTGGCGTTGGCCTACGCGGCAGTGGCGAACGGCGGCGTGCTCATGGAGCCGATGCTGGTGCGTACGATCCGTGACGCCGAGGGACGCGAACTTCGCCGCGCCGTGCCGCAGCCCTCGCACCGCGTGTTCAGCGCCTCCACGTCGAGCACGTTGCTGGAGATGCTGTGCGCCGTGGTGGACAGCGGCACCGCCACGAGCGCGCGCCTGCCGGGCGTGCGCATCGCCGGTAAGACCGGCACGGCGCAGAAGTACGACGCGAACGTCGGCACCTATGGCCGAGGCATGTACGTGGCGTCGTTCGCGGGCATCGCGCCCGCCGATCGTCCGCGACTCGTGGGCGTCGTGGTGATCGACGAGCCTCGCGGCGGGCGTTACTACGGCGGGCAGGTGGCCGCGCCGGTGTTCCGCGAGGTGCTCCTCGACCTGCAACGCATGGCCTGGCCCGGCTTCGACGTGGCGAGCGCGTCGGTGGCGATGCGTCCGCCGAGTGTGCCGGCGGTGACGGCTCCTGACCTGCGCCTGCTGCCGCCGCGCCAGGCCGAACGCCGTCTCGCCGACTACGGCCTGCACGCCCGCTTCGAGGGCGATGGGCCGCGCGTCCTGTCGCAGGTGCCGCCCGCGGGTCAGCCCGTTGAGCGCGGCTCGGTCGTGCTCGCCTACCTCGCCGCGCCTCAGGATTCGATCGGCCGCTCGCTGCCGGACCTGGTGGGACTCCCCGTGCGCGAGGCGATGCGTCGGCTCACGCAGCGCGCCGTGCCCGTCCGCATCTCGGGCAGCGGGTTCGTGAGCCGGCAGTCCCCGTCGCCCGGCACGCGGCTGCCGCTCCAGGGTCCCTGCCGACTGTGGTGTTCACCCGCCGCGCCATTGGCGGGCCCGTCGCTCGCGGCGGTCGGGCTGCGACGCCCGTGATGCTGCACGAGCTCCTCGGCAGCGTGGACACGCTCGCCGTGCGTGGCACCACCGACGTCGACGTGCGCCGGCTGGTGCTGGACTCCCGTCTTGCCCGGCCGGGCGACGCGTTCTTCGCGCTTCCCGGCGCGCAGGCGGATGGCGCGCGCTTCGCCGCGAGCGCGGTGGCGGCGGGCGCCACGGTCGTGTTCGGGCCGAGCGGGCTCTCCGCATCCGGGTGTACGCTGGTCGAGGTGGCGGAGCCGCGCCTGGCGCTTGCGCAGGCCGCTGGACGCTTTCACGAACATCCCTCGCGCACGCTGCGCGTCGTGGGTGTGACCGGCACGAATGGCAAGACCACCACCACCTGGCTGCTCGAGGCGATCGCCGCCGCCGCGGGCTGGAGCACCGGCCTGATCGGGACCACCGGAGTTCGCACCGGCGGCGCGGCGCGTCCCTCGGTGTTCACCACGCCCGAAGCGCCGGAGCTCCAGGCGCTGCTCGCGGACATGCGCGCGAGCGGCGTGAGCTGCGTGGCGTTCGAGGTCAGCAGTCACGCGCTGGCTCAGCGCCGCGCGTGGGGCATCGCGTGCGACG
Source organism: bacterium (assembly GCA_031396225.1). Taxonomy (GTDB): domain Bacteria; phylum Eisenbacteria; class RBG-16-71-46; order RBG-16-71-46; family RBG-16-71-46; genus JAIOPA01. Next base: position 2,259 of record JANNKI010000556.1, read on the forward strand.
CATGCGTATTCACGAACCTCACCCAGGATCATCTCGACTACCACGTCACCATGCAGGCCTACCTGGACGCGAAGCTCATGTTGTTCGACGGCCGAAACGGCGGTCGCGAGAAGGCGTGCGTGGCGATCGTGAACGCTGACGACCCGCACACCGAGGCGGTGTGCGCGGCGGCCGAGCGCGGCGACATGCGCCTGCTCCGGTTCGGCTCCGCGACAGCCGTGGCCGGGCGCGACGGCGTGAGCCTGGAGCAGGTCACCGCCCGCGTAAGCGGACTGGAGCTGCGCCTGCGGGAAATGCCCGACGACGGCGCCGGCGCGCGCGCGCTCAAGCTGCCCATGCTCGGACGATTCAACGCCTGGAACGCCGCCGCGGCTTACGCCGCCGCGCGCGCGCTTGGCGTGCCGGCGGAAACGTGCGTGCGTGGACTCGAGCGTGCGCCCGGCGTGCCCGGCCGGCTCGAACGCATCGAGGCGGGCCAGGCGTTCGGCGTTGCGGTGGACTACGCGCACACCCCCGACGCCCTCGAGCGGGCGCTCGCCGCGTGCCGCGAGCACACCGCCGGCCGCGTGCTCGTGGTGTTCGGCTGTGGCGGCGATCGCGACCGGGGCAAGCGCCCGCTCATGGGCGCCGCCGCGGCGCGTGCGGCCGATCGCGCCTGGGTCACGAACGACAATCCCCGGAGCGAGGACCCGGCGGCGATCGCGGCCGAGATCGTTGCCGGCGCTCCGGCCGGTCGGCTCAGCGTGCTGCTCGACCGGCGCGCCGCCATCGCCGCGGCGCTCGCCGAGGCGCGCCCCGAGGACCTGGTGCTGGTGGCCGGCAAGGGACATGAGACCACGCAGACGATCGGCGCGCAGGTGCTTCCGTTCGACGACCGCGTCGTGACGCGCGCGCTGTTGCAGGGCGGCTCGGGAAGGCTGGCCTCATGAACGGCCCGCTGCCGGTCCTGGTGACGCTGGTGCAGCTTGCGCAATGGGCGGGCGGCGACCTCGTCGTGCGCGAAGTGCCCGCGGGGGCGAACGAGCGCGAGGCGCTTCTCAAGACCGGCGTGCGTGGGGCCGCGCTCGACACGCGCGCCATCGAGCCCGGCATGCTGTTCGTGCCGCTCCCCGGCAGCCGTACCGACGGGCACGCGTTCCTGGACGAGGCGTTCGAGCGCGGCGCGAGCGCCGCGCTATGCGCGCGCTCGGTGTACCCGCGCCTCGCGCACCTGCCGCTCGGGCCGCTCGTGCTGGTGGACGATGTCACGGCCGGTCTCCAGCGTCTGGCCGGCAAGCTGCGCGAGCTCTGGCCCGGCTGGCTCGTGGGCGTGACGGGCAGCGCCGGCAAGACCACCACCAAGGAACTGATCGCCGCAGTACTCGCCACCGCGAGCCCGGTCCTGCGCACCGAGGGCAACCTCAACAACCACTGGGGCGTGCCACTGACTCTGCTGGGGCTCGCTTCGGAGCACGGCGCGGCGGTTATCGAGATGGGCATGAATCACGCGGGCGAGATCGCGGCGCTGGCGGCGATCGCCCGTCCGAACGCGTGCGTCATCACCAACGCCGGGTCCGCGCATCTCGAGAATCTCGGATCGCTCGAGGGCATCGCGCGCGAGAAGGCGTCGCTGGCATGGGCGCTCCGCCGCGGCGATCCGGCGTTCGTCGGCGCGGACTCGCCGCGGCTGATGGTGGCCGTCCAGGGCGCGGCGGCGGAGATCATCACTTACGGATTCGCCGCGGATGCGCACGTGCGCCCCGAGCGGCTCGAGGACCTGGGCGATGCGGGCACACGCTTCAACGTGGCGGGCTTTCCACCGATCCAGCTGCGGCTCATCGGGCTCCATCAGGTGTGCAACGCGCTCGCGGCGCTCGCGGTAGCGCGACACCTGAAGCTCGATCCCGAGGCGGTCGTGGCAGTACTTGCCGCGCACCAGCCGCTGAAGGGCCGCATGCAGGTGCAGCACGTGGCCGGCGCCACGCTCATCGTGGACCACTACAATGCGAACCCGGACTCCATGCGCGCCGCACTCGTGACGCTCGAGCGCTGGCCGCGGGCAACGCGCCGCATCGCCGTGCTCGGCGACATGAAGGAGTTGGGCGACACCGCCGCGGGACTGCATCGCGAGGTGGGAGAGGCCGTGCGTGACGCCGAGTTGTGGGTCGTGGGCGCACACGCCGCGGACTACGAGGCCGGCGGTCGCGCCGCCGGCGTGAAGGTGCGCACGTTCGCTGACAAAGCCGCGGTGGCCGCCGCGCTCCGCGAGCAACTCGCGCCGGGCTTGGTCGTGCTGCTCAAGGCGTCGCGCGGAGCGGCGCTCGAAGACGTACTGGCCGGGCTCCCGGTCGAAGCCTGAGGAGGCTTTCCTCTTGTTCTACGAGTGGCTCTACCCCCTGCACACGGTTCAGGGGCTGTCGTTCCTGAACCTGTTCAAGTACATCACGGTCCGCTCGGCGTTGGCGGCCGTGCTGGCGCTGCTCATCAGCTTCCTGCTGGGTCCGCCGATGATCGGATGGCTGCGCCGCGTGAAGCTGGGGCAGAAGGTGCGCGAGGAAGGACCGCAGACCCACTACGTCAAGGCTGGCACGCCCACGATGGGCGGCCTGCTCATGCTGGCCGCGATCGCGATCCCGGTGCTGTTGTGCGGCAACTTCCACAATCGGCAGGTGTGGTTGGCGCTTGGCACCACGCTGTGGCTGGGCGGGCTCGGCTTCCTGGACGACTGGCTGCGCGTGGTGAAGAAGTTGCCCAAGGGCCTGCTCGGCCGCTACAAGCTCGCGGGCCAGTTCGTGATCGGCGCCGTGGTCGGGATCTGCGTGCTCGGCTGGCCCGAGCCCAGCGCGCCGGCCACGCTCACGCACGTGCCGTTCCTCAAGTCCTACTACTTCGACCTGGGCTGGCTGTTCGTGCCGTTCGTGATCCTGGTGATCACCGGCGCCTCGAACGCGGTGAACCTCACCGACGGGCTGGACGGACTCGCCTCGGGCCTCGTGGCCATCGCCGCGATCGCGTTCGCCGGGATGTGCTACCTCACCGGCCACGCGCGATTCAGCGAGTACTTGAACACCGGCTACCTGCCGTTCGCCGGCGAGCTCACCGTGTTCTGCGCCGCCGTGCTCGGCGCCGCGCTCGGTTTCCTCTGGTACAACTGCCATCCCGCCGAGCTGTTCATGGGGGACACCGGCTCGTTGTCGCTGGGCGGTGCGCTCGGCGTGGTGGCCGTGCTCATCAAGCGCGAGTTCTGGCTGGTGCTGGTCGGCGGCGTGTTCGTGGCCGAGGCGCTGTCGGTGATGCTGCAGGTCGCGTCGTTCAAGCTGACCGGCAAGCGCATCCTGCGCATGTCCCCGTTGCACCATCACTTCGAGCTCATCGGTTGGCCCGAGTCGCGCGTCGTCCTGCGCTTCTACATCGCCGGCGCGCTGCTCGCGCTCTTGTCCCTGTCCACGTTCAAGCTGCAGTGAGCCTCGACCCCCGCCATCCGCTCCCGGGAACGCGCGCGCTGGTCGCGGGCGCGGCCCGCAGCGGCGTCGCCGCGGCGCGGCTGTTGCGCCGGCATGGTCTCGACGTGACGGTGTGCGACCGGCGAGCGCCGGACGCCCTGCCCGAGCCGGCGCTCGCGCTCGCCTCCGAGGGCGTGACATGCGCGTGGGGACGCGACGACGCCGGCTTGCTGGAGGGCCATGACTTCGTGGTGTGGAGCCCGGGCATCGGGCTGGAGCATCCGCTGGCTGTGGCGGCACGCGCCGCGGACCTGCCCATCCTGGGCGAACTGGAGCTGGGCTATCGGGCGTCGCGCGCGCCGCTCGTGTGCATCACCGGCACCAACGGCAAGAGCACCACCACCGACCTGGTCGGAGCACTGCTGCGTGCCGCGGGCCGCGAGGTGGAGGTGTGCGGCAACATCGGCCGGGCGATCTGCGAGGTGGCCGAGCAGGTGAGCCCGACGGGGCTCCTCGTGGTCGAGGTGTCGAGCTTCCAGCTCGAGACGGTGGACCGGCTGCGCCCCTCGATCGCCACCTGGCTCAACCTCACGCCCGACCACTTCGATCGGCACGGCTCGCTCGAGGTGTACGGCGCGATGAAGCAGCGCCTGTTCGCACACCAGACCGAGGAGGACTGGGCGGTGTGGAACGCCGACGACCCCGAGGTCTCGTCGCGCCGCGCCGGCGCCGGGGCGCCCTGCGAGTTCTCGGTGACGCGCGGCGTGGACGAGGGCGCGTTCCTCGAGGATGGTCGGCTCGTGCTCGCCCGGCGCGGGGGCCGCGAGCAGCTCCTGCCGCGGGCAGAGGTGCGCCTGCCGGGGCCGCACAATCTCGCCAACGTGCTCGCCGCGCTCGCCACGGTGCTGCCGCTCGAGCCCACGCCCGACGTGCTCCGTCGCGTGCTGCGCGAATATGGCGGCCTCGAGCATCGGCTCGAGCCCGCCGGAGAATTCCACGGCGTTCGATTCGTGAACGACTCCAAGGCCACGAACACGGACTCGCTGCGCGTGGCGCTCCAGAGCTTTCCCGAGCCACTCGTGCTCATCGCGGGCGGGCGGGACAAAGGGCAGGACTTCACACCACTCGCCGGCCTGGTCCGGGCGCACGTCCGGCACCTGGTGCTGATCGGCGAGGGAGCGGAGACGCTGGCGCGGGCGTGGCCCGGAGTGCCGCAGGAGCGGGCCGCGACGCTTTCGGACGCTGTGCGGACGGCGTACGAGGCGGCGCGTGCGAGTGGCGCGATCGTCCTCCTGTCGCCAGGATGCGCATCATTCGATATGTTCACGGACTACGAGGACCGCGGTCGCCGCTTCAAGGACGAAGTGGCGCGGCTTGCGGTGGGGGGAGTGACCGCGTGAGGCGTGGCGATCGCTGGCTGGTGGGACTGGCCCTGCTGCTCACGGCCGTGGGTCTGGTGATGGTCTACTCCGCGGGGTCGTTCCACGCGTTCGTGCGCTACGGCGATTCCAACTACTTCCTGCGCCACCAGTTCGTGCGCACCGTCATCGGCATCGGCGTGCTGTTCGCCTGCTCGCGACTGAGCCTGCGCCGGCTGGAGTCGCTGGCGCCGTGGCTGTTGGTGGGGGCTTGCGCGCTGCTCGCGCTGGTCGTGGCGGCGGGCCACATGTCGAACGGCGCCACGCGCTGGCTGCGCGTGGGTTTCATGTCGGTGCAGCCCACCGATCTCGGGCGACTCGCGGCGGTGATCTTCCTGGCGTGGTGGCTCAAGCGCCGGCCGATCGCTGAACTGGGTTTCTGGCGCGGCATGTTGCCGCCGCTCGTCGTGCTCGCGGTCGTTGCGGGACTCATCCTGAAGCAGCCCAACCTGAGTTCGGCCGCGCTGCTGTTGCTCACCGGATTCGTGATGCTGTTCCTGTCCGGCGCGCCGCTGCGCTTCCTCGGCGCGCCGATCGCCGCGGGTGCGGCCATCGTGGCGCTCGCACTCGCCACGCATCCCTATATGATGACGCGCGTCAACACGTTCATCGGGTTCGTGTTCGGCGGTCAGTTCGACCATCGTGGCGCCGGCTGGCAGCTGGACCAGTCGCTCATCGCCATCGGTTCGGGTGGCGTGGTGGGCCGGGGGCTGGGCGGAGGGCTGCAAAAGCTCCTCTACCTGCCCGAGGCGCACACCGATTTCATCTTCTCGATCTTCGCCGAGGAACTGGGGCTCATCGGAGTGACGCTCCTGTTCGCGGCGATCGGTCTGTTCCTGTGGCGGGGCATGCGCGCCGCCGCGCGCTCTTCGGAACCGTTCGCCTGCCTGCTGGCTGGCGGTCTCACGGTGCAGATCGGCCTCTACGCCGTCGCCAACCTGGCGGTGGCGACGGGGCTGGCGCCGACCACTGGCCTGCCGCTGCCGTTCGTTTCGTACGGCGGATCGGCACTGCTGGTGAACCTGGCCGCTGCCGGGTTGTTGTATCGCGTGAGTGCCATGAACGGTGACGAGGACGCGCTGGCGAGACAGCGGTGGTCCCGGGAGGTGGCATGAAGATCCTCATCGCGGGCGGCGGCACCGGTGGACACGTGTTCCCCGGCATCGCCGTGGCCGAGGAGTTGCGAGCGAATCACCCCAACGTGGAAGTGCTGTTCGTGGGCGGCCGCAAGGGTCTCGAGGCGCAGGCCGTGCCCGAGGCGGGCTTCCGCCTGCGCACGCTCGTCACCGCGGGCTTCGCCCGTCGCCGTCCATGGAGCTGGCCGTGGGTGGCGCTGGTGAACCTGTTCGCCTTTCTTCAGGCCCTGTGGGTGGTGCTCATGGAGCGTCCGCGCGCGGTGCTCGGCACCGGCGGCTACGTGAGCGGGCCGGTGTCGCTGGCGGCCAGGCTGCTTGGCGTGCCGCTCCTGTTGCAGGAGCAGAACAGCATCCCGGGGCTCACGAACCGCTGGCTGTCGCGCATCGCGAACGAGGTGCACCTGTCGTTCCTCGAGGCGCGCCGCTACTTTCCGCGCCGCGACCATCTGAAGATCACCGGCAACCCGGTGCGCGCGATCATCCTGTCGGGCGAGCGCGAGCAGGGCCTGCGCGAGTTCCGGCTCGACGCCCATCGCCCGACGCTGTTCGTGTTCGGCGGCAGCCTCGGCGCCAAGCGCATCAACGCCGCCGCGCTGGACGCGTTGCGCCGGCTGAAGGGTCGCGTGGACGTGCAGTGCATCCTGCAGACCGGGCGCGAGGACCACGAGGCCGTGAGGCAGGCGGTCGAGCGCGAACAGTTGCCCGCCACCGTGCTGCCGTTCGTGCGCTCGATGCACCTGGCCTACGCTGCGGCCGACCTGGTGGTGTGCCGTGCGGGTGCGATGACTTTGGCCGAGATCGCGGTGTGCGGGCGTCCGAGCATCCTGGTGCCCTACCCGTTCGCGGCGCATGACCACCAGCGCGTGAATGCCACGAACCTCGCCGATCGCGGCGCCGCCGTCATGATCGAGGATGGCCAACTGGACGGCGAACGCCTCGCGCAGGAGATCGCGCACCTGCTCGCCGACCGCCAGGCGCTGTCGCGCATGTCCGCGAACGCCCGGCTGTTCGCGCGCCCCGACGCCGCGGCCCGTATCGCGCGCTCGCTCGTGGCATGGGCCGAGGGCACCGCGGGGCGGGAGACGGAAGAGCCCGCGGTCGAGGAGGGTCAGTCATGAGAGCCGCCCGTCGCGCGGTAGGACGCCTCTAAATGTACGGCAACACGCATCGCATCCACTTCATCGGGGTCGGCGGCAGCGGCATGAGCGGCCTGGCCGAGGTGCTGCTCAACATGGGCTACCACGTGAGCGGCAGCGACCTCAAGGCGACCGACGTGACCGAGCGGCTCACGAGCCTCGGCGGGCGCGTGTTCACCGGGCACGCCGCCTCCAACGTGGACGGTGCGCAGGTGGTGGTCTACTCCTCGGCCGTCAGCCGCGACAATCCCGAACTGGCCGCGGCGCGCGAGGCCGGCACCCCGGTGATCGCTCGCGCCGACATGCTGGCCGAGCTCATGCGCATGAAATACGGCGTGGCCGTGGGCGGGTCGCATGGCAAGACCACCACGACGAGCATGGTCGCGGTGGTGCTGCAGCGCGGCGGCCTGGATCCCACCATCGTGGTCGGCGGGCGGCTGCGCATACTCGGCGCGAACGCCAAGTTGGGGCACGGCCGATTCCTCGTGGCCGAGGCCGACGAGAGCGACGGCTCGTTCCTTCGCCTGGCGCCGGCGGTCACCGTGATCACGAACATCGACCGCGAGCACCTCGACCACTACAAGGACCTGGATGACATCCGGCAGGCGTTCACGTACTTCGCGAACCGCGTGCCGTTCTACGGCGTGGCCGTGCTGTGCGCGGACGACGACAACGTGCGCGGCATCCTGCCCCGCGTGACCAAGCGGCACATCCTCTACGGCACGCATCCCGACGCGGAGATCCGTGGCGTGGATTTGGAACTGCGCCCCCAGGGATCGGTGTTCAAGATCGAGGCCTCGGGCCGGCTGCTCGGGAGCATCGAGCTGCACGTGCCAGGCCGGCACAACGCCTTGAACGCCATGGCGGCGGTGGCGGTGGGGCTCGAGCTGGAGGTCGCGTTCGCGCACATCGCCGAGGCGCTCGCCGGATTCCACGGCGTGGGCCGGCGCTTCGAACTGCGTGGCGAGGCTGGCGGCGTGCGCGTGTTCGACGACTACGGCCATCACCCCACCGAGATCGCCGCCACGCTGGCCGCGGCCAAGGGGCTGGGGGGCCGCGTGCTCGTGGTGTTCCAGCCGCATCGTTATTCGCGCACCGCCGCGCTGCGCGAGGAGTTCGGGCGCTGCTTCGGCGATGCCGACGTGGCGTGGGTACTGGACGTGTACGCGGCGGGGGAGGCCTCGATCGCGGGTGTGAGCGGCGCGACCGTGGTGCGCTCGGCGAACGAGCAGGGCGCGGCGCATGTGCGCTACACGCCGACCGCGGCGGAAGCGGTCGAGGCGGCGGTGCGCGAGGCGCGAGCCGGCGATGTGCTGTTGACGCTCGGCGCGGGCGACGTGTCCCGGTTGGCGGACCAGTTGTTGGCCGAGCTCAAGCGCGCGGTCCCGGCCAGCGGGGGCCGGCGATGAGCCGCTACCAGGGCAAGGCGCTGGAGCGCGGCAA
>JANNKI010000588.1:0-11512 GCA_031396225.1 bacterium
GAACGACTGTCGCAACACGCGGATGAGCTCTCGGCCGTGCGTGCGGCCATGGCCTGGACGCGACCCGGCGACGTCGTGCTGCTCGCGACCCACTCGGAGCGCGCGGCCGTGATGGCGCTGCTCGATGCGCTGGCCGCCCGCGAGTGGCGGCCCGGCGAGGCGCTGCCATCGTAGCGACCCTACGAGCGTCGCTGGTGAGCGGTGCACCGCGCTGGCCCACCGGTGGCACTTGACATCGCGCTTGCAGCGCTCGACGCATTCAGGTTGAGTTCGCCGCGAGCGATTGAGCTAGATAGCGGACGAAGCGGGGGGCGAGATCCGCACCCCGTTCCCGTCTCGACGGGCAGTCTCACGGAGGGACTCATCATGAAGAGACTCACCTGGTTGATGGTCGCGGCATCCGTCGTGGCGCTCGCCGCTCCCGCACTCGCGGGCAGCGGTGGCAAGTGCACCGAGGGCACGCAGGCCTGCCTGAACCACATGGCGAAGAGCAAGGACAAGCCGTGGGTCGGGCTGCAATACGACAAGGCTGAGAACGGCACGACCTCCGTCATGGCCATCACGGCCGGCAGTCCCGCGGCCGCCGCCGGCTTCGAGGTCGGGGACGTCCTGGTGGCGCTGAACGGCGCGAAGCTGGCCGACAAGGAAGCCATGAAGAAGGCCAAGGGTGAGTGGAAGATCGGCCAGAGCGTCAGCTACACCGTGTCGCGCGCGGGCGCCGAGAAGCAGATCGCGGTCACGCTCGGCCAGATGCCGGCGGAGGTGTACGCCTCCGTCGTGGGCAGCCACATGCTCGAGAATCACGTGCCGACGGCGATGGCGGAAGCCGGCCACGACGCCGGGGCCACGAAGGCCGTGAAGGCGGAGAAGAAGTAGCCCTCCGCAGGGCCTGATCCCGGGGAGGCTGGCGCCGCCAGGTGCCGGCCTCCTCGTCGTGAGACGCGCGCGAGGCGCACTCCGTGATTGCGGCGAGGGTGCCGCTGTGCTACCTGTGGCTCACGACGTCATGCCCGCCGAGGGAGAGGCGCCGGCCGCGGTCGTGCGAGCCGAGCGGCCACGGCTCTCGACTGCGGGCCGCGAGGGAACGCACACGTGCGCACCGAGATCGCCCAACGCCCGCCCGAAGCCGAGGTCCCCGATCGCTCGAGCGCCCTACCCGCGCTCGTGTTGGACGCGCTCGAGATGGGTGCCGTCGCGCTCGATCGCGAGCGCAAGGTGGTCTACGCGAACCGCCGCATCGAGGAGCTGCTCGGCGTGGAGCCGGGCGCACTTCTGTCGCTGCCGGGCAACCGCGTGTTCCCGGGCGCCGACGCACGCTGGCTGAAGGGCGCGGCGCGCGAGTCGCGTGACTTCCGCATCGAGACTGGCGATCGCGACCTCACGTTGCGCGGCGAGTCGGTGCCCATGCGCGACGAGGACGGCGAGCTGGCGGGCTCGGTGGTGATCGCCGAAGCCATCTCCGAGACCGAGGATGGCGAGTTCCAGAAGAAGATCGACCGCCTGGTCTCGCTGGGCGAGCTGTCGGCGTACGTCGCGCACGAGATCCGCAATCCGCTCACCGGCATCCGCACCACGGTCCAGTTCGTGGCGTCCAAACTGAAGCCGCGCGACCCGCGCCGCGAGGACCTGGACGACGTCATCCAGGAGCTGGACCGGATCGAGCAGATCATCACCGGCCTGCTCATGTTCGCGCGCCCGCCGCAGGCCCGCTCGCAGGCGTGCGACCTGCACCAGGTGGTTGAGCGCACGCTCGACCTGCTCGACCTCCAGTTGCGCGACTCCAAGGTGAACGTGACCCGCGAGTTGGCGGACGAGCTGCCGCTGGTGATCGCCGACCCGGACCTGCTCCAGCAGGTGCTCCTGAACCTGTGCCTGAACGCCATCCAGGCCATGCCCGAGGGCGGCGAGCTCACGCTCACCACGGGCGTGCGCCGTTATCGCACACGCCGCTCGCTCGTGGACGTGTCCGTGGCCGACACGGGCGTCGGCATCCCCAAGGAGCTGATGGAGAAGATCTTCGACCCGTTCTTCACCACGCGCTCGATGGGCACCGGGCTGGGCCTGCCGATCTCGGTCCAGATCGTGCGAGACGCCGGAGGCGTCATCACGGCCAAGAACAATCCCGGCGGCGGCGCCACGCTGCGCCTCTCGGTGCCCGTGCCGGCCGAGCCGCCCGGCAAGCCGGAGGAATAGCCATGAAGACCTCCGTGCTGGTGGTGGACGACGAGTTGCTGATCCGGAAGTCGCTGGGCAAGGTGCTGCGTTCCAGCGGCTACACCGTGGACGTGGCGAGCACCGGCGCCGAGGGGCTGGAGAAGGTGGGCTCCCTCAAGCCGCAGGTCATGATCCTCGACATGCGGCTGCCCGACACCGACGGCCTGTCGGTGCTCCGGCGCGCGCGCGAGCTGGACCCGCTGCTCCAGGTGATCATCATCACGGCCTACGGCGACGTGCAGACAGCGGTGGACGCCATGAAGCAGGGCGCCTGCGACTTCCTGCGCAAGCCCTATGAGATGGAGGAGATCGTGCTGGCGGTGGAGTCCGCCGGCCGCACGTTCCGCCAGGCCACCGAGCTGGACCTCTACCGGCGCCGGGCGTGGCAGCACTATTCGGGCGAGGAGATCATCGGCCAGTCGGGGCCCATGCGCCAGGTGCGCGGGCTCATCGAGAAGCTGGTGCGCAGCAAGGCCACGAGCGTGCTCATCACGGGCGAGAGCGGCACTGGCAAGGAATTGGTCGCCCGGGCCGTCCATTACCGGAGCGACCGCGCGCAGGCGCCGCTCATGGAAGTGAACTGCTCGTCGTTCCAGGAGACTCTGCTCGAGAACGAGCTGTTCGGCCACGAGAAGGGCGCCTACACCGACGCCACCGACACCAAGAAGGGCCTGGTCGAGCTGTGCGACGGCGGCACGCTGTTCCTGGACGAGGTGGCCGACATGCCCCTGCCCACCCAGGCCAAGTTGTTGCGGTTCATCGATCACCGGAACTTCAAGCGAGTGGGCGGAGCGCACGACATCTCGGTGGACATCCGGATCGTGGCCGCCACGAACAAGAACCTCGATGAGGAGGTGCGGCTGGGCCGCTTCCGCAGCGACCTCTATTTCCGGCTCAAGGTCGTCAGCATCATGCTGCCGTCGCTGCGAGACCGCGAGGGCGACGTGGGCATGCTGGCGCACCACTTCATGAAGGAGTTCTCTCGCAAGTTCCAGAAGGGTTTCACCGAGATCACGCCGGAGGCCAACCGCCTGCTCGACGCCTACCCCTGGCCCGGCAACGTGCGCGAACTGCGCAACCTGATCGAGCGCGTGGTGCTGCTCGAGGAGGGAGAGCGGCTCGAGTCCGAGCATCTGCCGCCCGAGATGCTGGGGCGGCGCACGTCGCCCGGAAGTTCAGCCGCGTCGGCGATGCGTGACGTGCTGAGCCTGCCGACGCTCGCGCAGATCGAGATCGAACACATCAACGAGGTGCTGCGCCTCACCTCGGGCAACAAGAGTCGCGCGGCGCGTATCCTCGGCATCTCGCGACAGGGACTCATCGAGAAGTTGCGCCGTCTGCGCATCGAAGAAGCGAGCGAGCGGACCGCCGAACGCGCGTGAGTCACACCGCGCATCGTCGAGTGTCTTGTTTCTTGGCACTCACAACGATCTGGACACCTCGCACCATCGCACGCACTCGCAATCAGTTACGTGTGTGCATCCGCGTAACGAGCTAGTTAGTTGACAGTTAGCGTAGTTCTCCACATGCGTCCGAAGCGCCCCGCTCGTGGCCCCAGGATTTTTTCTCGACGCGTAAGCGACGTCCGTGCACGCACATGAGCGAAAGCGTCATGAGAGCGTGACGCGATTGGCACACATGCTGCACTAGTCACCTCTCGAGCGATGCGTTCAGGTGTGCGCGTCGCAGCGCGTTGAACTCGACTCAGTCTCGCTTCACGTCCTGAATGGGGAGGTGATCCCACATGGCTGCCAAGAAGAAGGCTGCGAAGAAGAAGGGCACGAAGAAGAAGGCCGCGAAGAAGAAGAAGTAACCGGTATTCTGGACCTGGCACGTCCTGAGGGGCGAGCTGGCTCACGCCGGCCGCCCCTCGTCTTTTTGCAGCGCCACATCGTCCAGTCGCACTCGCGCTGCTCTGTTCCTGCCACCGATGTCGCGTCGGGGATTCCAAGCCAGGATGAGCCGTCATCCCCGGCACGCGCGGCGCGGCCCGCCACGGATGGATGGGCCGCCCGCACCTCATGACGCCGAGCTCCGCGAAGGCTGGAGAGCGCCCCCGGCCCGGCCGCGCCGCCGCCTCCATGCGCACCTGCGTGCTACGGTGTCTGCTCCGCGCCTGGTGACTCCCGGCGCCCACTCCCAACCTCTCGCGCCCCCTTGAGCCCGCCCGAACCCATCGTCGCCATCCGCATCCGAGGCGCCCGCCAGCACAACCTGCGCGGCATCGATCTGGATCTGCCCCGCGGCGCGCTCTCCGTGGTGACGGGCGTGTCGGGCTCGGGCAAGTCCTCGCTGGCGTTCGACACGCTTTACGCCGAGGGGCAGCGCCGCTACGTCGAGTCGGTGAGCACCTACGCCAAGCAATTCCTGGACCGCCTGCCGCGCCCCGACGTGGACTCGATCACCGGCCTCACGCCGGCGGTGAGCATCAGGCAGAGCGCCCCCGCGAGGAGTGCTCGCTCCACCGTGGGCACGGCCACGGAGATCCACGACTACCTCCGACTCCTGTTCGCACGCCTGGGTACGGTGCACTGCGCCAAGTGCGGGCGCGAGGTCACGGCCGACTCGCCGCAGACCATCGCGCGCGAGGCCGAAGCGTGGACCGAGGGCGAGATCGTGCTGGTGCTGGCACCCGTGACGCTGTCGGCGAAGCTGTCCTGGGACGAGCAGGCCGGCCATCTGCTGCGGGCCGGCTACACGCGCGCCTGGATCGGCGGCGAGATGGTGGCCATGGACCCCGTGCCGAAGCTCAAGAAAGCCACGCGGCTCGTGCACGTGGTGGTGGACCGATTCAAGTGGCGGGCCGACGAACGCGATCGGTTGGTCGAAGCGTGCGAGCAGGCGTTCCGTCGCGGCGAACGGCGCCTCGCCCTGGTCATCGGCGCCGGGCGCCGTGCCGAGGCCGGCGTCGACGCCCAGCCCGAGGCCGGAGGCCTCGAGAACCGCAACGAACTGTGGCAATGCTCCCACTGCGGCACTCCGGCCATGCAGCCCGAGCCGGCGCTGTTCTCGTTCAACAGTCCGCTGGGCGTGTGTCCCACCTGTCGCGGGTTCGGGGACGTGCTCACGTTCGCTCCCGAACTCATCGTGCCCGACCCTTCCAAGTCCTTGCGCGAAGGCGCGCTCGCACCCTGGGCCGGCTCCTGGCGAACGGTGGCGTGGCCGCGACTCCAGAAGCTCTCGCAGGACAAAGGCGTGCCGCTCGACGAACCGTGGGAGGACCTCTCGCTGGCCCAGAAGAAACTGCTGATGGAGGGCTCCAAGGACTTTCGCGGCGTGATCCCGTTCCTGGAGCGCCTGCAGCAGAAGTCGTACAAGGCCGGCAACCGCTTCGTGGTGAAGCGCTACCAGGTGCCGCGGACGTGCACGGTCTGCCTGGGCACGCGGCTCCGGCCCGAGGCGCTGCACGTGACGCTCGGGGGCAAGAGCATCGCCCAGGTGTGTGCGCTGCCCGTTGCCGAGACGGCGCGGTTCGTGGCGCGCCTGGAGTTCGGCGAATCGCAGCGTGTGATCGCCGGCGTGGCGCTGGGCGAGTTGCAGTCGCGGATGAGGTTCCTGCTGCGCGTGGACCTGGGCTACCTCACGCTCGACCGGCTGACGCGCACACTCTCGGGTGGCGAGGCGCAGCGCATCGAGCTGGCCAACGCGCTCGGCGCCAACCTGGCGGACACGCTCTACGTGCTCGACGAGCCCACCGCCGGGCTCCACCCGCGCGACACCGAGCGCCTGATCGAGATCCTGCGCGAACTCACCGCGCGTTCGAACACGCTGGTCGTGGTGGAGCACGACCCGCTGGTGATCGGCGCCGCCGAGTACCTGGCCGACCTCGGGCCCGGTGCCGGCGAGCTGGGCGGCCAGCTGCTCTACGCCGGCCCGGCGGCGGGCATCGCCAACGCGAAGGACTCGGCCACCGCCGCCTACCTCTCGGGGGAGAAGCGCGTGACGCGCACGCCGCACCCGGGGAAGCCCGAGGGCTTCCTGGTGGTGGAAGGGGCGACCCAGCACAACCTGCGCGGCGTCACCGCGCGGTTCCCGCTGGGCCGGCTGACCACCGTCACCGGAGTCTCCGGCTCCGGAAAGAGCAGCCTGGTCGAAGACGTGCTCTACCGCGCGGCGTTCAAGCGGTTCGAGGGGCGCGAGGACGACCCCGTGTGTGCTCACCGGGCGGTGAGGGGACTGGAGAAGTTGAAGCGCGTGGCGCTCGTGGACCAGTCCCCGATCGGTCGCACGCCGCGCAGCTGCCCGGTGACCTACATGGGGGCCTACACGGCACTGCGTGAGGTGTTCGCACGCACGCCGGCCGCGATGGCGCGGGGGCTTAAAGATGGCGCGTTCTCGTTCAACGCGGCCGGCGGACGCTGCGATCACTGCGAGGGCGCCGGCTGGGTGCAGGTGGAGATGTACTTCCTGGCCGACCTGCTCGTGCCCTGCGAGATCTGCGGCGGGACGCGGTTCAAGCCCGAGGTGCTCGATGTGCGCGTGCGGGGCGCGAACATCAAGGAGACGCTCGACATGACCGTGGACACCGCGTTCGACCACTTCGGACGCGAGCCCAAGTTCACGCGGCCGCTGCACGTGCTGCGCCAGGTGGGACTCGGCTACCTGCGACTGGGCCAGCCCGCCACCCAGCTCTCGGGCGGCGAGGCGCAGCGACTGAAGATCGCGCGCGAGTTGGCCGAGAAGGGTGCCGGCCCGTCGCTCTACGTGCTGGACGAGCCCACCGTGGGCCTGCACTGGGCCGACGTGCAGCGCCTGATGGATGTGCTGGACGACCTCACGCAGCGCGGCGACACGGTGGTGGTGGTGGAGCACAACTCGGATGTCATCCGCTGCAGCGACTGGGTGGTGGACCTTGGCCCGGACGGCGGGGATGGCGGCGGCGAGCTGGTGGTGGAGGGCCCGCCCGATGTCGTGGCCGCGTGCGAGGCGTCGCACACGGGGAGATACCTTCGGGCGGAGGGCGTGCGGGTGGGGTAGGGGCGGCGGCCGGAACGATTGACGCCGCGCTCCGGGTCACGCGATGCTCCGGAGGTCGCGCCGTGCACCAGGGGCGCGGGTCCCCTGGTTCGAGCGTTCGAACGGGTCGTGATCTCGCGCACCGACCTCGTTGCGACTGAACCGTCGCTCTGGTCCAGGGCCGCAAAACTCGGCAAACCTGTACGGTATGCAACGGCCACTTCGAGGACGACGTACTCGCAAGCCACGCTTGGTAATCGTTCGGGTACTCCTCTGGATGATCGCGGTCGCTGGCTACTTGCGCAGCCGACAACATCCTGCGGCGACGACCTGACCGACAGTAGTGAAACTCCAGAGCAGCCCGCATCGTTGCAATGGCAAACCTATAGCGGGAGCAAAGATGAACCTGTTGGATGCAAAGCGCGCACGATTCGTGGCCAAGGTCGGCGGAGTGTTGTACCTCATCATTATCGTACTCGGCGCGCTGGGCGAGGGCGTGGTCAGGGGCAGCATCGTCGTGCCGGGCAATGCGACAGCCACGGCCGCGAACCTGCGATCGATGGAGTGGCTCTGGCGTCTTGGGGTCGCAGGCGAAGTCGTCCTCCTGACGTGCGCGACCGCCCTAGCGCTCATCCTCTACGTCCTGTTGCGCCCCGTCAGCCGCGATCTCGCGCTGGTGGCCGTCTTTTTCAATGTCGTCTCCATCGCAATTGAAGGAGTCGCCGCGGTTTCTCTCGCGGCAGCGCTTCTTCCCATGACAAGCGCCGCGTACGTCAATGCGTTCACCCCGGAGCAGCTCAACATCATGGCGTTGCTGTCGGTCCGGTCCCACAGCGCAGGCTTCGGAATCGCGCTCATCTTCTTCGGCGTCGAGTGCGTCATTCTTGGCTTCCTCATCTCCCGGTCGGACTACATGCGGAGATCCATCGGTGTTCTGATGCAGATCGCCGGCGTCTGTTATGTCATCAACAGCTTCGCCCTGCTGCTGTCGCCGCCGCTTTCGAGTCGCTTGTTTCCCGCGGTTCTGATTCCATCGTTGATAGCCGAGCTGTCGCTCGCTCTGTGGCTTGTCGTCAAGGGCGTGAGGGCGGAGAAGTGGGACCAACACAACCACGCCGGGCTGGCGGGCGCTTAGGCGCCGCAGCGTCTGCTCGAATTCAGCGCGCGGAATTTTCGGGCGCGCGGCGGTGCTGACGCTGATATGCGATCGGTGGGAGTGGTTTTCGCGCTTCTAATCCTGGCCTGCAACTCCTCGCCGACGGATCCGGGCATTTCGGGCCCCGTTCGTGATGCGACGATCGTCGTCCGATTCGGCAACTCGAATCAAGTGAACACCGACCTGCGAGTCTCGTTCGCCCAGGTCGTTGAAGATTCGCGCTGCCCGGCGTCAGTGGTGTGTGTCTGGCAGGGGAACGGAGCGATCCGCCTCGACATCACAACCGGCCGCGGCGCGGCATCGGCCATCCTCAACACCGCCGGCGGCACCGCCTTTTCCCGTGAGGCCTCAGTGGATGGCTACACGTTCACGTTGGTGGAACTCGATCCGTAACGGCAGACGCCCGATCCGATTCCGGTGCAGCAATACCGGGCCACCATCCGGGTGACGCGCGCCCAGTAGACGCGGCGGGCTACGTTAGCCGTGGCGTTGACGTGAAGCCGGGCTAGAGCCTTGAGATTCAGCTACTTAACGCAACTTCGACGCGGCCCGCCTACGGTGCCCCCGGCCCCCCCACCGGAATTTCGCCGGTCACCGTGATAGTTTGCCGGAACCTGCATGGCAAAACATCTGGTCATTGTCGAGTCGCCTGCCAAGGCCAAGACGATCAACAAATTCATCGGTAAGGACTACATCGTCAAGGCGTCGGTCGGCCACGTCCGGGACCTCCCCAAGAGTGAGCTGGGCGTCGACGAAGAGACCTTCGAGCCGCACTATGAAGTGCTCGAGGGCAAAGAAAAAGTCGTTAGCGAGCTGAGGGCGGCCGCAAAGAAAGCGGATACCATCTTCATCGCCTCGGACCCTGATCGCGAGGGAGAAGCGATCGGCTGGCACGTCGTGAACCTCCTCGGTAAGGACGCCAAGAAGGTCCGCCGGATCCTCTTTCACGAGATCACCAAGAACGCCGTCCGCAAGGCCATCGAATCGCCGCGCGAAATCGACATGAACAAGGTGAACGCCCAGCAGGCGCGCCGCGTTCTGGACCGCCTGGTCGGGTACAAACTCTCACCGCTGCTCTGGGACAAGGTCCGCCGCGGTCTCTCCGCCGGCCGAGTGCAGTCGGTGGCGATGAAGATGATCTTCGACCGGGAGAACGACATCAACGCGTTCAAGCCCGAGGAGTACTGGACGTTCGCGGCCAAGCTGGAGGCGAAGACGCCGCCGGTCTTTGTGGCGAAGCTATCGAAGATCGAAGGCAAGAAGGCCGAGGTTCCCAACGAGGAGCAGGCCCGCAAAATCGAAGCGACGCTGAAGTCCGGCAGCTACGTGGTCTCCAACGTCGTCCGAAAAGAGAAGAAACAATCCGCCGCGCCGCCGTTCATCACCTCGACCCTGCAGCGAACCGCATACAACCGCTTCAAGTATCCGGTGAAGCGCACCATGCAGATTGCGCAGAAGCTGTATGAAGGCAAGGAGCTCGGCGGCAAACACGGCCTGGTCGGCCTGATCACCTACATGCGCACCGATTCCGTGCGTGTTTCGGAAGACGCGATCACGGAAGTCCGCCAGTACATCGAGAAAAAGTACGGTGCGGACATCCTCCCGGAGAAGCCCAACTACTACAAGGTGAAGAAGGCGGCCCAGGCGCAGGACGCGCACGAGGCGGTCCGTCCGACCTCCACCGAGTTCGATCCGGAGAGCATCAAGGACCTGCTCACGAAAGAGGAGTACAACATCTACAAGCTCATCTACGAGCGCTTCGTCGGCTCGCAGATGAAGCCGGCGCTGTTCGATGTCACCGACGTCGACATCGCTAACGGCAACCTGATGCTGCGCGCCTCGGGTGAAGTTCTCAAGTTCCCGGGATTTCTGGCCGTTTTCCAGGATGCAAACGCCGGCTCCGACGATGACGAAGACGGCGAGAAGGGCGACGACAAGGCCCTCCCGGCCATGAACGAGGGCGACGTCCTGAAGCTCCTCAACCTCGATACGCGGCAGAACTTCACGCAGCCGCCCCCGCGCTACACGGAAGCAACGCTCGTGAAGGCGCTCGAAGAGAACGGAATCGGACGGCCTTCGACGTACGGCCAGATCCTGACCACCATCCAGGCGCGCGACTACACCTACAAGCACGAAGGGAAGTTCCATCCCACGCAACTGGGGATGGTGGTCACGCGCCTGCTCAAGGAGTCGTTCGGCGACATCATCGACGAGAAGTACACGGCCCGGCTGGAAGAGGAGCTCGACGAGATCGAAGAGGGCAAGCTCGAGTGGCAGACGGCCCTGAAGGAGTTCGCGAAGAAGTTCAACAAGGACCTGATCCGCGCCGAGAAAGAGATGACCCAGATCAAGGGCACGGGCATCGAGACGGACGAGAAATGCGAGAACTGCGGCGCTCCGATGGTCATCAAGTTCGGGCGCTTCGGTGAGTTCCTGGCCTGCACAAACTATCCCGAGTGCAAGACCACGAAGGAAATCGCGAAGGGCGATGCCGCGGAAGCAACTGCAGAAGATGAGGTGATTGTCTGCGAGAAGTGCGGCAAGAACATGGCGCTCAAGCGCTCGCGCTTCGGACAGTTCTTCGCCTGTACAGGCTATCCCGAGTGCAAAAACACCAAAGACCCGCGGCTGCTCAAGGCCAACATCCCCAACGAGCCGCAGCCGCCGTGTGAAAACTGCGGCAAGGAAATGGTTCTCAAGAGCGGCCGCTACGGCCCGTTCTACAGCTGCTCCGGCTATCCCGAGTGCAAAACGATCCGCAAGATCGGTGGCGGCAAGTCCACTCCGGCCAAGCCGACCGGCGTGAAGTGTCCCACGTGCGGGGAGGGCGAGCTCGTCGAGCGGCGTTCGCGCCGCGGTGTCTTCTACTCCTGCTCCCGGTACCCGAAGTGCGAGTTCGCGATGAACAACCGCCCGGTGGCGCGCCCATGCCCGAAGTGTGGCGCCGCGTATCTGATGGAGAAGGAAACCAAGCGCGAAGGCCACATCGAGCTGTGCAACAACCCGGAGTGCGGTTACCGCGCGCCGGTTCCGGCCGGCGACGCCGCCAGCGCTTAGGCGTGCGGCCTCGGGAGTGAAGAACCTATTCACCACAGAGGCACAGAGGACACAGAGGACGCACAGAGGACTGTTCTCTGTGGTGAAGCCTCTTGTTTGATGCTTACTAGATTCCGCGAAGAAAGTCGC
>JANNKI010000364.1:0-3598 GCA_031396225.1 bacterium
CAGTCCGATCGTGGAGATCGACTGCGACATCCTGGTCCCCGCCGCACTCGAGAACCAGATCACCAGCGACAACGCCGGGCGGGTGCGGGCGAAGATCGTGGCCGAGGGCGCGAACGGGCCCACCACGCCGGACGCCGACAAGATCCTCCAGTCCAAGGGCATCCACGTCGTACCCGACATCCTGTGCAACGCCGGCGGTGTGACGGTGAGCTACTTCGAGTGGGTGCAGAACCGGATGGGCTTCTACTGGCAGGAGGCCGAGGTCAACACGCGCCTACGCGAGAAGATGGTGAAGGCGTTCGGCGACGTGATCGCCATGAAGGAGCGTACCGACGCCACCTCGAAGGACGGCCCCGTGTCGCTGCGCATCGCGGCCTACATGGTGGCGATCCAGCGGGTGCTGCGGGTGCACGAGCTGCGCGGCATGTACGCGTTGGTCGAACGACTCGACCGACCGAGCAAGCACGAGCCCCCGGCGAAAGCTTCCGCCGGGGGCTCGAACGTTGCGGGAAGTGGCCTAGAACCGGAACGTCAGCCCGACGTGGTGAACGTCGTTGAAGAACTCGCTCACCTGCTGGCCGGCGTAGTCGAGGTTGACCTTCGAACCGCCCATCGGAATCCGAAGGCCGAGGCCGTACGTGAGCCCGAACAGTTCGTTGTCGTTGGTCGTGGCCTTGTAGCCCACGCGGAGCGCGAAGTCCTCGCGCAAGCCGTACTCGGCCCCGAGGCGAATCTCGTCCACGTTGAAGCTGTTGCTCTGGTACAGCGCATGCAGCGAGAAATGGTTCACGCCCCGCAGCAGGGGCCAGCTCGCGCTGCCGGCGAACAGGGTCGGCAACTCCGCCTCGGACGTCGTCACCGAGACCGTGCGGTTGGCCGCCTGCGGGTTATCCTCCGTGAACAGCACGTTCCGCTCGAAGTCGGCGCCCGAGAAGAGCTGCGCCGGCCCGAAGTTCTGCATGGCGGCCCCGACGCGGATGCCGCTCACGCCGGTGTCGTACTGGAACCCGAAGTCGAACGACATGCCCGTGGAGTGCGTCTGCAGCACGGACTCGGAGATCACGCGCATGGTGCCGCCGAAGCTCGCCCGTTCGGTGAGCGAACGGGCATACGAGAAGCCGAGCGTCGTGAACGTCGGGCTGAAGATGTCCCCGGTGCCGTCCGGCGCCGTTTCGGTCGTGCGGATGATGTCCCCCACGCTCAACACCTTCACGCTCACGCCCAGATGCCCGAAGCCGCCCATCTTCTGGGCGAAGGCGATGTAGTTGAGGTTCATGTCGGCCAGGTAATCGGCATGGCTGAACAGCACTTCCGTGCTGCCCTCGGCGAGCGCCAGGCCGGCCGGATTGCCGAACATCGCCTCAGCGCCTTTCACCGAACTCACGTTCGAATAGGCGAGCCCCACGCTGCGAGCGCCCACCATGATGCGGCCATCGGAGTTGCCTCCGGTCCCGAGGCGTCCCTCGGACCCGGCGTGGGCCGTCCCGGCGAGCAACACGCTCGCAAGGACCGCTGCCAGCACCTTCCTGTGTCGAGCATTCATCGTTTCCGCTCCTTCGTCATGCCGGGTGAGAAGATTCCAGTGGACGACGCCTCAATCAGAAGTTGTTGAGGCGCTCCTTCTCCATGAAGACGGCCACCTTGCCGGTGGTCGTGCCCACGCCCGGCGCTTCGACGTGGAAGATGTAGACGCCGCTGCCGATCGGCAGTCCGCGCTCGGTGTTGAGATCCCAGGTCGCCTGGGACGTGCCATCGTTCTTGTCGATCACGCGCACCAGGTCGCCGGCCAGGTTGAACAGTCGGATCGTGCATCGGGCCGGCAGGTGCGTGAACTTGAGAACTCGGTTGAAACGATTCAGTTCGTAGGTCGAGTGCGCGAAGTACGGATTCGGCACCGCCCGAATCCGGCCCAACTCGCCCTTCGCCAGCGTCGGGTTGAACGCGGCCGCAGCCGTGGTTGTGAATGTGAACTGGTCGTAACGGTTGGACGGGATGCTGGTCGAGAACAGGAGTTTGTCCCCGTTCGCCGGCGAGGCCCCGGCCGAGAGTGCGTACGGCCACACGCAGTAGCGCGCGTCCACGTTCCCGGCGAGGAAATCCGACAAGCCCGGATCGGTGAAGTAGCTCATGTTCGGCGTATTGTCGCCGAAGTAGGGCTGGTCCAGCACCCACACGATCTCGCGGCCGCCGTTGCCGGAGGTGTTCGGATCCCACTGGCCGTTCTGGTTGGCGGACGGCGGTGGGCCCGCGTTCTCGAGGAACGCCGCGTTCAACTTCACGTTGGCGTCCGTGTCCCACACCGAGAACGGCACCGGCACGTAGTCCTGGATCTGATAGACGCGGGCCCCGGTGCCGTCGAGCGTGCGCAGGTAGCGGTAGGCGTACTGCCCGGTGGCGCCACCCGTGAAGCGCAGCTCGACGTTGTTCGTGGTGGTCGAGTGACTGGGGATGGACGAGCCGAACAGGTCGAACGCGTAGTCGGCGCCGCCACTGAAGAAGCGCAGGCCCACGTCCACGCCGTCGATCGGCTGCGTGCCCGCCGTCTGGTAGCTCACCCGCGCCAGTTCACCCAAAGGATAGCTGAGGATCTTCACCTGGATGCCGTCCACGACGGGATAATTCTCGTCCGGGGCCGTGTTGCTCCAGTTGTTGATCACCGTGTCCACCTGGGTGCCCTGCGTGCGCACGACGTACCACACGGTGCCAGCCCCGTCGGGCTTGAAGCCCACCTGGTAGCTGGCGTCCACCATCGAGGCGGGGTCGAGCACGGTGACGCTGACGACGTCCGTCGAGAGTGGCGTGCCTGGAGGCGTGGTCACGGCTTGCCCGTGAGCGACCGTCGAAACCCCCGTGGTGGAGTGATCCACGCCCGCGGGTGGCGTCTGTGGCACGACCGCGATGGGAGCGAACGGCGACTCCAGCACCTGCTGGAACTCCCCAAGGCCCACCGCGTACGCCGTGACGGTGTAGTAGTAGGTCGAGCCGGAGTTCAGCGGGCCGCCCCGGACCTTGTCGTCCGTGAGCCCGATGGCGTACCGCACGCCGGCATCGGTGCCGAACGCCTTCACTTTCTGGAGCGGCACCGGCGAATCCGGGTCGCACTCCACGTCGAGCACGGTCGTGATGCCATCCACGCGGTCGTAAGTGGCGACGCGCGTCCACGGGCCGGCGACCGAAGCGCCCTGGTACACGTTGTAGCCCGCCCAGACGTACGGCGGCTGGCTGTAGTTCTCCGATCCCGTGTCCCAGCGGATGAACACCTCGCCGTCGCGCGGCGTGATGGTGACCACCGGGCTGTTCGGCGGGCTCGCCAGGCTGAAGTTCGCGTCGTAAGCGGCTTGCACGGCCGCGTCGTAGCACTTCATCAGCGCCACGCTGGCGAGCCGCGACTGCCCCTGCGCCACGACGATGCCGACGACGACTTCCTGCACGGCGCCGGGCGCCATCGTGAATGGCCCGCTCGAGAGCATGAGGCGGCGGTCCGACGGCGAGGTATCGAGCCAACCCACGTTCGAGACCGGGTCGCCCGACACGTTGAACGGCGTCGTCTGGCTGTTGGTCGGGTTGATGAGCGGAGTGCCGTCGCCGTTCAGGCCCT
>JANNKI010000367.1:0-7036 GCA_031396225.1 bacterium
GCGCGTCGCGTCGCGGCCTCGGCCTCGGGCGCACTGTCCCCTTCGCCGAAGGGGCGTTCCGGCGTGACGGGACGTTCGTGCCGCTGCCCGAGCCCGATGCGGCGGTGCTGGAGGAGGCATGGCTGTGAACGCATGGCAACTCCTCCGGCCGAATGGATCGCGTTCAAGGCGAGCAAGATGGTTCGCAGGGGCGAGCGGCGCCGACCGCGAGGCGCGATCCGATGCTGGTGGGCTGCAACCCTCGTGCCTTTGGCAAGCGCGTCGACACGGTCAATGAGTCCCGGCGCTACTGGAGCGGTCTCGCGAACTGGGCGTCCCACGTCGCCAGCGCTGGCTTGGCCGTGAGCGCGCTGTCCACCACGCCCAGCCGCGAGAACGGCAGCAGGCCTGCGGCCAGGGCGGGCGGGAATGCGCCCAGCTCGAAATCGGTGAACGTCAGCTGGAACCATGCACGCGCGCGCACGCCGTCCAACAACCGAGCGTGGCGGTTCAGATAGGCCTGCTGCCGCGCGGGGGACGACACCACCGAGCTGAAATTCTCCGAGGTCCAGCCGCCCTCCACCACGGCCACCGGCACGGTGCGACCGATCAGCAGGCGCGAGTAGTAGTCATCGGGCAGGCTCTCGGGCGCGGGCCACACGAAATAGGGATAGCTCGAGAGCCCCAGCAACTCGATGAATGGGAAATCGGCGAAGTCGGTGTCGATTCCCTGGAATGCCGTGTTGGTGAACTTCCCCCACGCGGTCTCCACCTGCACGCTGGCCGAGAGCTGCACGACTGCATCATGCGAGCGGATCGCGGTCGCCGCGTCGTTGGCCACCTGCCGCACGGCCGCATAGAGCGGCGCGGGGGAGGCGGCGCGGATCAAGTTGGTCTCGAGCACCACACCAAACACGTCGGGCCGCACCAAGGTGTCCAGCGCCACGGCGTAGTCGCGATAGAGCTGCTGGATGGCGAGCTCGGTGATGCTGCGCCCGGCCGCCACCAGCGGGTTGGCCTCGCCGCCGCGGTTCAAGCCGTTCGCGGGGTCCAGGTACACCCACACGCGCAGGCCTTTGCCGCGGTAGTACTGCGCCAGCGGCAACTGCTGTCGCCGCACGAAGTCGTCGGGTGGCACGCCGGCCAGCAACGACTCCCACGGTGCTTCGTTGCTCATGATGGCCGCGTCCGAGCGGGACGTGAACATCTCGAGCGTCTGGAGGATGAGCGGGAATTCGGGGCGCGGCGCATAGGCCGCGAACCCCATGCGATACGTGCGCGGCGTCACCACGCCAGGCCGGGTGCCGCTCTTGCCACAGGCGCCAAGCACGGCAGCGTTCGCGACGAGTGCCAGAATCAGCACGACGCGAGTGCGACGAGCCATGGTCAGCTGGCGTTCCATGCCCGGGTCATCGGTCGGTCGCGACCGCGGCTCCAGTCGCGCGTCCCTTGAACGCCAGCGCGGGCGACTCGACCAGGTGCCACGACACCGCCGCCAGCGCCAGCGTTGCCGGAATGGCGAGCGCGATCAGTTCGGGCTGCGTCGTCTCGGGGCGTCGGAGCATGATCCATTGCTGGAGCGGGAATTGCCACAGGTAGAAACCGTAGGAGTAGTCGCCGAGCCGGTTGTAGAGCCGCAGCGGCCCCGCGGGCACGAGCGCCAGCCACAGGACGATGTACCCGAGCGCCAGCGGATAGAGCGCGAGCCAACCGCCGCCCAGCGCCATGGCCAGCGCGAGCGACGCGAGCGCTCCAAGAAACAGCGGTGCGGTTAGCGGTACGCGGTCGCGCAGCAGTTGCAGGCTCGCGGCTGTGAAGAACAGTGCGACCAGGCGCAGGCCCTGCACCACCTCGAAGCGGTCCGAGAGCGAGAGCGCCTCGTTCAGGCCGTGCCCCAGCGTGGCCGCGGCGGCGAGCGCCAGCACGACCCCGCGCAGGCTCGCGGACACGCCGGGGCCACGACGGCGCAGCAGCACCGCGCCAAGCACGCCCAGCATCACGTACATGGTCAGCTCCCACGGCAGCGACCACAGCGCGCCGTTCACCGCGGGGCCGCCGGGATTCCCGAGGAACACCCCCGGCAGCCACCAGCGCACGCCGAGCGGCCAGGTGACCGAGTTCTGGAGCGCGAAGCGCCACGTGTCCCAGTGCGCGAAGTAGCGGCCGATCGGCAGGGCGGTGACGAGCGGGCCGATGACGAGCGCCGTGCCGAGCGCGCTGGCGGCGAGCGCGGGGAAGATGCGCAGCGCGCGGGCGCGCACGAACGAGGCAAGCGTGCCGCGGGCGAGCAGGCTGCCGGTCACCAGGAAGCCGCTCACCACGAAGAACACGTCCACGCCCAGGTGCCCCAGCGAGAACCCGGCGAAGCGCTCCAACGGCTCGCCCGGCGTGCCGGTGAGCGGCCACGAGTGGCTCACCAGCACCAGTCCGGCGGCCAGGAAGCGCACGAGGTTGAAGTTGTTGTCGCGCCCGGGGGCGCGCGAAGCCAGCGTGGGAGGCGGGGGCATCCGCGCGCCGCCGGCGCTCACCACGCGACCCCGAAGGCGCGGCTCAGATGTGGATCTCTTCCCTGCCGGGCTTGGCGTCCAGTTCTCGCAATTCGTGGTCCAGCGAATCCGGGCGGCCGAACGTGCGGCTATTGGGGTCCAGCGGGCGGCCCGGGTGCGTGTTGCAGTACTCCGTGGGCTCGGAGCCCTCGTCATACATCTCGGCTGACGTGCCCGGGCACTGGTCGGTGGCGAGCATGCCCGTCTCGGAGCACACGACGCGGGTGGTGGTGCCAACGGGCAGCGGGAAGTCCTCGACCGGCTTGCCGCGCGTGGCGCCCAGCATGATCTCGGTCCACACGGGCAGCGCCGCGCGCGCGCCGGTCATCGCCGGGCCGATCGGTTTCTTCTCGTCGTAGCCCACCCAGACACCCACGGACAGACTCGGTACGTATCCCACGAACCAGGCGTCCATGTAGTCGTCCATGGTGCCGGTCTTACCGGCCGCCGGCACGGTCAGTCCGGCCGCGCGCGCGGGATAGCCCGTGCCGTGGTCCATGACCGACTGCAACATGCTGGTCATGATGGCGGAGGTGGCATCGGACAGCACTTCGTAGGGGCGCGACGAGTTCTTCTCGAGCTCGCGGCCGTCCTTGTCGAGCACTTTCAGGATGTACACGGGGTCGTTGCGCACGCCGCGATTGGCGAGCACGCCGTAGGCCGACGTGAGTTCGAGCAGGTTGACCTCGCTCGAGCCCAGGGCCAGCGACAAGTTCTGCCCCATCGTGCTCTTGATGCCCATGCGGCGTGCGTAGCTGGCCACCAGCGACGTGCTCACCTTGCGCAACAGCTTGATCGCCGGGATGTTCACCGACTCCTGCAGCGCGTGGCGGAGCGTGATGGGTCCGCGGAACTTGCGGTCGTAGTTCTGCGGCTCGTACGGCTTGCCGTCGTAGCCTGGGAACGTGACCGGCTCGTCCACGATGATGTCGGTGGGCTTGAAGCCATTGTCTAGCGCCGCGGCGTACACGAAAGGCTTGAATGCCGAGCCCGGCTGGCGCGCCGCCTGCACCGCGCGATTGAAGTTGCTCTCGTTCCAGTCGCGCCCGCCCGACAGCGCGCGGATCGCGCCGGTGCGCGGGTCGAGCGCCACGACGGCGCCTTGCAGGTACGGCGTGCGCGTGCCCGCCGGCACCGTGCCGGCCTCGACCGCGGCCTGATAGGTGCTGCGCGTTATCTTGAGCCTCATGTCCTTTTCGAGTGCCACGAGGTGCCGCTCGAGCGCCTTGTCGGCGAGGACCTGGAGGTCGGCGTCGAGCGTGGTGTACACCTTGAGGCCGCCCTCGTACACGGCGTTCGAGCCGTATTTCTCGTCGAGATTCAGGCGCACCATCTCCACGAAGTAGGCCGCGCGGTCGTTCGTGTAGCGGGTGGCGGTCACGCCGAGCGGTGCCTGCATGGCCCGGTCGAATTCCACCTGGGAGATGGCGCGCGTGGCCAGCATGTTGCGCAGCACCTTGCCGCGCCGAGCCTGCGCGGCGGCGGGCTTGCGCCGCGGCGAGTAGAGCGTGGGGTTGGCGGGAATACCCGCGATCAGCGCACATTCCTGCAGCGACAGCTCGGAGAGCGGCTTCGCGAAATAGGTCTTGGCGGCCGACTCCACGCCGTAAGCGCCTTCGCCGAAATAGATCTGGTTGAAGTACAGCTCGAGGATCTGGTCCTTGGAGTAGGTGCGCTCCAGGTCCAGGGCCAGCACCAGCTCCTTCAACTTACGCGCGAACGACTTCTCGTACATGTTGAACAGATTGCGCGCCAGCTGCTGCGTGATCGTGCTACCGCCCTGCGCGCGCCGCATGTGCATGACGTCGGTCACCACGGCGCGGCCCACGCCCCACAGGTCCACGCCCCAGTGCTTGTAGAAGTTGCGATCCTCGGTGGAGAGCGTGGCGTTCACGAGGTGGCGCGGGATGTTCTTGAGCGGCACCACCGAGCGGTTCTCGCGGTAGAACTCGTGCAGCACCTTGCCGCGCGCATCGAACACCGTGGTCTTCACCGGCGTCTCGATCGCGGTGAGCTTTTGGGGCGAGGGCAGGTCGCTCCGCAGCCACTGGACCAGGCCAAACACCACGCCCGCCGAACCGAAGATGCCGATGAGCATCACCTTGAAGAAGAAGCGCCACGGGAACTGGCGCGCGGCACGCACGGCCGGCTGGTACATGCTGCTCGGTATGCTCCTTTCAAGTCGCCAATCGGGAGGCGTCATTGAGCTGGGGCCTTTCGAGGGAGCGTAGGGCGCACACCGCGGTCGGGCAACCGGCCCAGCCGCGCGTTCTGTCGGGATTCTAGTCGGCCACGTCGAGCAGGCTGTACGTCTTCTTGCCGCGACGCAATACCACGAAGCGATCGGCAAGCAGGTCGCGTACCGTGAGCATACGCGCGACATCCTTGACGACTTCATGATTCACGGACACGGCACCCGCGTCGATGGACGTGCGAGCCTGACCCTTGGAAGGTGCGAGCCCGCAACGCACAAGCGCGGAGGGCAGGTCGAGGCCCGCGCCCGTGAACTCGGCGGAAAGCACTTTCGTGCGAGGTGCATCGCCAAGGCCTTCTGCGATCTCGGCGGGCGAAAGCGTGCGAAGATCCCCACCCTCGAACAGCACGAGCGTGGCGCGCTGGGCGCTGGCGAGCGCGTCGTGGCCATGCACGAGCGCAGTCACCTGTTCGGCCAGCAGACGCTGCGCCTCGCGCTTCTGGGGCTGATCCGCGTGTCGCGCGCTCACCGCGTCAAGCTGCTCGGACTCGAGGAACGTGAAGTAGCGCAGGTAGCGCGTGGCGTCGGCGTCTGGCGTGTTGAGCCAGAACTGGTAGAACGCGAACGGGCTGGTGCGCTTGGCGTCGATCCACACATTGCCGCTCTCGCTCTTGCCGAACTTGCTGCCGTCGGTCTTGGTGATGAGCGGCATGGTGATCCCGTAGGCGCTGCCCTGGCGCAGGCGGCGGATCAGGTCGCAACCGTCGGTGATGTTGCCCCACTGGTCGCTGCCGCCCATCTGCAGCCGGCAGCCGTAGCGGTCGTGGAGCTCGAGGTAGTCGTAAGCCTGCAGCAGCGCGTAAGTGAACTCGGTGAACGAGATGCCCTGGTCGCGCCCCGTGAGCCGCAGCTGCACCGAATCGCGCTGTGTCATGGCGCTCACCGAGAAGTGCTTGCCGATGTCGCGCAAGAAGCCGATCACGTCGAGCTTGCCGAGCCAGTCGAGGTTGTTGACGACACGCGCCGCGTGCGGCCCCGAGAAGTCGAGGAAGCGCTCGAGCTGGCGGCGCTGCCCGGCCACGTTGGCGTCCAACTGCTCGGTGGTGAGCAGGTAGCGCTCGGCGGATCTGCCGCTTGGATCGCCGATCATGCCGGTGCCGCCGCCGACGACCGCGATGGGGTCATGCCCCGCGCGCTGCAGCCGCATCAACGCGAGCACCGGCAGCATGCTGCCCACGTGCAGACTGTCGGCGGTGGGGTCGAAGCCGATGTAGGTGGTGACCGGGCCCGCGCGCAACAGCCCGATCACATCATCCGACGTGATCTGGTGCACCAGGCCGCGGGCCATCAGATCCGCATGGAAGTCCGGCATCTTCGTCATCCCAGCTCCCTGCCGCGGCGCATCGCGCCTGGATGTGCGGCGCGCCTCGTGCACGCCCGGACCGGAGTGGATAGCGCACGCTCGCGCGCGCGTCCAGTACGGCCTGTGCCGGAAGTCGATTATTCGTCCGTAAACGTAAGGCCTGCAAAGCGTAAGCTCAAGTTTGGCGGTGGGGTTGACAGACGAGGGAGTGCGCCCCTATATTGCCCGCGCTTCAGGAACGATGCCGACCTCAGAACATCCCTGTTGACACCAACAACAGCCGAGGCTAAGTTCCCCGTCCGCTTCTCGGACCTGTCCTTGCGGATGGGTGACCGCGAGAGGCGCTTGACGTGTCTCCGATCTTTGAAAACTGAATAGCGCACGTGACTTCGAAAGCCCGGCAAGTCCGTGTCGGCGAGCGCTGTATGGTTCGTCGACTAGGTATTACCTTGCAAATTGATCCGTGCGTGGGCCTTGGCCCTCGCATGATCTCCAGTTTTTTACCATGGAGAGTTTGATCCTGGCTCAGAACGAACGCTGGCGGCGTGGATTAGGCATGCAAGTCGAACGCGAAAGAGGGAGCAATCCTTCGAGTAGAGTGGCGAACGGGTGAGTAACGCGTGAGAAACCTGCCTTCATCAGGGGGATAACACTCCTAACGGGGTGCTAATACCGCATGAGACCACGGGATCGCATGGTCCTGAGGTCAAAGGTGGCCTCTATTTATAAGCTACCGGATGAAGATGGTCTCGCGTCCCATTAGCTAGTTGGCGGGGTAACGGCCCACCAAGGCGACGATGGGTAGCTGGTCTGAGAGGATGGTCAGCCACACTGGGACTGAGATACGGCCCAGACTCCTACGGGAGGCAGCAGTCGAGAGGCTTCGGCAATGGGGGCAACCCTGACCGAGCGACGCCGCGTGGAGGATGAAGGCCATTGGGTTGTAAACTCCTT
>JANNKI010000073.1:0-1849 GCA_031396225.1 bacterium
CGGGTGACACCGCGGGTGGGCGTGGACAAGCCAACTCTCACTCCGGCAAAGCACTCTCGAGTGTCACCCTTGGGGTGACATCTCCCCGTGCGGTAACACGCTCGTGACAACGCTTGCTCCCGTACGCTTGAAAAAAAAGCGGCGGCGCCTACGGGCGCCGCCAGCGGGGGATCGCTCGGAAGCGTCAGAGCGAGAGGTCGAATCGCTTGATCCGCGCGTAGAGCGTCTTGCGGCTGATCCCCAGCAGCTCGGCGAGCCGGCTCTTGTTGCCGTGAGCCTGCCGCCATGCCGCCACGATCGCGTCGCGCTCTTCCGTGCGCCGGTCGGCCGCGGCCGAGCGTCGGGCAGGCGGCTCGGAGAGCAGCGGGAGCAGCGCACGCGCGTCGAGTTCGCCCTGGCCCACGTGCAGCGCGGCCAGTCGCTTCATGACGTTCTCCAGCTCGCGCACGTTGCCGGGCCAGCTGTAGGAGACGAGCAGGCTCTCGGCGTCCTGGCCCAGGCGCGGGCCCTCGAGGCCGCCGTAGAACGACAGGAAGTGCCGTGCGAGCGGCACGATGTCATCCACGCGCTCGCGCAAGGTCGGCAGCCGGATCTCGATCTCGTTCAAGCGATAGAGCAGGTCGCGGCGGAACGTCCGCTCGCCATCGGTGCCGCGCAGGACGCGGTTCGTGGCCGCGATGATCCGCACGTCGGCACGCCGCACCTGGGTCTCGCCCAGGCGCAGGTACTCACCACTCTCGAGGAAGCGCAGCAGCGTCACCTGGACGTCGAGCGGCAGCTCGCCGGCCTCGTCCAGAAACAGCGTGCCGCCGTGCACGGCCTCGACCAGGCCGATGCCCTCGGCGTGCGCTCCGGTGAATGCTCCCTTGCGGTGGCCGAACAGCTGCGACAGCGCCAGGTCGGCGCGCAGCGCGCCGCAGTTGACGGCCAGGAACTGGCGGGACGCGCGCGGCGACTGCGCATGGATCGTGCGCGCCACCAACTCCTTGCCCGTGCCGGTCTCGCCGGTGATCAACACCGACAGCTCGGTGGCCGCCGCGCGACGCGCGAGGGATTCCACCGTGCGCATGCCGTTCGAGCACGCCACCAGGCCCGGCGCGCGATGGCGCCGGCCAAGCAGCGAATCCGTACGCGTGGGCGCGGTGACCGGCGCGGGCCCGAGCAGCCGGGCCAGCTCGGCTTCGGCCAGCTCCTGCCACCACGGCGCGGCGAGCTCGGCGAACAGCGCGCACGAACGCATGGCGTGCGCGCGAGCGGTGCGCGGGTCGTCGATGACGCGCGCGAGCGAGAGCTGCACGCGTCCCATCTCGAGTCGCTCGCGGCAGGCCGTGAGCAGCGTGGCCGCCTGCTCCCAGCTCGCGCGCGCCTCGAGGCGGCGGCCGCGCGCCAGCGCCAGGTCGCCCGCCACGCGGTGCGCCACCGCGTGCTCCAGGCGGTCATCGGTGAGCCGCGCCAGCCGGCAGGCGCGATCGAGCGCAAGCTCCGCCTCGTCCAGGCGGCCGATGCCGATCAGGGCCTCGCTGCGACGGCGTTCGATCTCGACGATCAGGTCGCCCTCGGGCGCGGTACGCTCGGCCAACGCCAGCGCCTCGTGGTAGCGCGAGAGCGCCTGTTCGGGCCGCCCGCGATCGAAGTCGAGCTCGCCCAGGAACTCGAGCGCCAGCACCTCCTCGCGGTGCGCGCTGTGGCGGCGGGAGCGTTCGAGCGCCGAGAGGAAGTGCGATTCGGCCTCGGGGAAGCGCCGGGAAAGCCGCGCCACGTTGCCGAGCCCGAGGTTGACGAGCGCCAGGTGGAAGTCATCGCCCAGCTGGAGCAGCACGTCCTCGCACGCGTGATAGGACTCCGCCGC
>JANNKI010000076.1:0-5098 GCA_031396225.1 bacterium
GCGGCGAGTCACGCTCGAGGTCACCGGGCTGTCGTGCGCGAGTTGTGCCTCGCGCGTCTGCGAACAGCTCGAGGGTACGGCGGGCGTGGTATCCTGCGACGTGGATGCGTCGTCGTCTCGCGCCTGGGTGGTGTGCGGCGAGGCCGTCGCGGACAGCTCACTCGTGCGTGCCGTGACCAGGGCCGGGCGCGAGTACGCGGCCGCCGTGCTCACCCGCTGATGGGGAGCCCGCGAGCATGAACCCGGTTCGCCGCTTCCATCACGGTAGTGCTGGCCAAGGGACCTCGAGCCCGGTCGCCGATCCGCAAGCCCACCTGCCCGTTCCCGCCGACGGCGAGGGCTGCCTGGAGATCCTCGCCGACCGCTTGCGCGCGCGGCCCGGGATCGTGGCCATCGAGGCGAACTTCAAAGACAGCACGCTCACCGTCCGCTACCAGCCGTCGCAGGTCACGCCCGACGAGCTGAATGCACTCGCCGACGACGTGGGCGCGCTGTTCTCCCAGCGCGTCACCGCGTGCGAGCAACGCGAGACGCTTGACGCATGCGAGGCCTGCGCGCTGCGGCTGGGACACCTGGCGCCCGGCGCGGCAGCCGAGTTCAGCGCCAGCGCCACGCGGGGCCGCGTCTCGCTCGCCCGTCGCGAGCAGCCTGACGACAGCGTCGAGGTGGTGCGCCCGCTCACGCACAAGCCGTGGGGTGCGCGGCTCACGCACGCCGAGCAGGAGGAACGCTCCGAGGGCCGCTCCATGGCCGTGCTCACCGGCGTCTGCCTGGCGCTGCTCGTGGGCGGCGCCGTCGTCGAGCGCCTCGGCGTGACGGGAACCGCGACGCAGGCCATCTATCTCGCGTCCGCCGTGACCGGCGGGTGGTACACGGCGCGCAGCACCTGGACCTCGCTCCGCCGGTTCCAGTTCGACGTCAACCTGCTCATGCTGCTCGCGGCGGCGGGCGCCGCCGGGATCGGCTACGTGGCCGAAGCCGCGGTGCTTATGTTCCTGTTCTCGCTCAGCAACACGCTCGAGGTCTACACGATGGGGCGCACGCGCCGGGCGCTGCACGCGCTGCTCGACCTGCGACCGCCCCGGGCGCTCGTGCGCCGCGACGGTCGCGAGGTCGAGGTCGAGGCCGAGTCGGTGCGCGTGGGCGAGACCGTGATCGTCAAGCCCGGCGAGGCGATCCCGGTGGACGGCACCGTCACGCAGGGCGAGTCCCTGGTGGACCAGGCGAACCTCACCGGCGAGTCGGTGCCGGTCACCAAGCGCTCCGGCGACAAGTTGTTCGCGGGCACCATGAACCAGCAGGGCGCGCTCGAGATGATCGCCACGCGCGTCGCGGCGAACAGCGCACTTGCGCGCATCGTGGCGCTGGTTCAGGAGGCCCAGAAGAAGAAGTCGCGCGCAGAGGAGCTGGCCGAGGTCGCGGGCCGCTACTACACGGTCGTGGTGATGATCGCCGCCGGGCTCATGCTGCTGGTGCCCCCGCTCCTGCTGGGCGAAGCGTGGCGGGAGTCGTTCTACCGCGCGATGACATTGCTGGTGGTGGGCTCGCCGTGCGCGCTGGTCATCGCCACGCCGGCCACGGTGCTCTCGGCCATCGCCAATGCCGCACGCAACGGCATCTTGTTCAAGGGCGGCCGGTACCTCGAGGCGCTTGGCCGCGTTCGCATCGTGGCGTTCGACAAGACCGGCACGCTCACGCACGGCCGGTTCGAGGTCACCGACATCCTGCCGATCACGGGCGGCGGAGAGCGCGAGTTCCTCGCATGGGCGGCCAGCGCCGAGAAGCGCTCGCCACACCCGCTGGCGCAGGCCGTCGTGCGCGCCGCCGAATCGCGCGGTATTCCGGTGGTGCCGGCGGAGTCGCTCACGAACCACCTCGGGAAAGGACTTGTCGCGGTGGCCGGCGGCCACGCCATCGAGGTCGGCACGCCCGAACTGTTCCACGCGCTCGGCGTCACGCCACCCGCGTCGGCGGTCGAGCACGTGCGACGCCTCGCGGCCGGGGCGAAAACGCCCATGATCGTGCGGCGAGGCGAGGCGTGGGGCGTGCTCGCCGCGGCGGACCGCGTGCGTCCCACGGCGGTCGCCGCGGTGCGCGAGTTGCGTGCGGCGGGCATCCGCCGCACCGCGTTGCTGTCGGGAGACAGCGTGCCCACGGTACACGCCATCGGCGAGCAGACCGGTATGGACGAACTCCACGGCCAGCTATTGCCCGAGGACAAGGTGCGCGTCATCGCCGAACTCGAGACCCGGCACGGTCCGGTCGCGATGATCGGCGACGGCGTCAACGACGCGCCGGCGCTCGCGCGGGCGAGCGTTGGGATCGCCATGGGCGGCATCGGCAGCGACGCCGCCATGGAAAGCGCCGACGTGGTGTTGATGGGCGACGATCTCGCGGCGCTGCCCTACGCCGTCAGGTTGGCCCAGCGCGCGCGCCGCGTCGTCATCCAGAACCTGGTCATCGCCACGGGGGTCATGGCGGCGCTCGTGGTGTGGGTGTTCGCCGGCGAGTACACGCCGCTCGGAGCGCTCAAGCTTCCCGTGGCGGTGTCGGGCCACGAGGGCAGCACCGTGATCGTCATCCTGAACGGCCTGCGGCTGCTGCGCGGCAGGCGCAAGACCTAGCGCCGCGCCGCATCACTCGAGCGAGATCACCACCACGTTGTCGTAGTACACCGTGCACATTCCGGCGCCACCCGTGTAAGCCGGCAGCGCCACGCTGCCCGAGGGGCGGGAGTTGCGCGCGTCCAGTCGATCGAGCTTGAGCTCGCCGTTTACGTAGACGCGATAGCGGTTGCCCTTGGCCTCGACCCGGAGATGGTTCCACGTCCCGTTCGCGTTGGTCGCCTGGGTGCGACCCATGGGCCACTCACGGTTGTACATGACGACGTCCTGGTAGCTGCCGCCACGCAGGTCCACGGCCATGCCGGCCTCGCCGCGCACGCGCACCACCGCGCCTTTGTCGACACCGCGCATCATGCAGACGTCCAGGTCCACGGCGATGTCGGTCCACGACGTGTCGCCCATGTGGATCATGGAGCGGAGCTGCTTCTGGTCCGGGAGGTCGGCTCGCAGCATGCCGCGCCACAGGGACCAGACGCCGGGTCGGTCGGCCTTCCAGCCACGCAGATCGTCGCCGGAGAAGTCGTCCGCGAACAGCACGTCGCGCGTCGGCTTCACCATGCGCGGCGACGACGACGGCATGGCGAAGCGCGTGTCGTCGAATCCCGCACCCAACAGGGCGAGCGCGACCGCGGTGAGCGCGGCCATCCGTGGCAGGTTCCTGTTCATTCCGTCTCCGACGATGGCATTCCGGCTCCTTGGCGTCCATCAGCAGACGCTTGCCGTGGGGTATCGGCCCGGCTCGGCAACCCCGTGAGCCCGGCGCAACCCGAGCCACCGCTCGCGGTGGTGCCCTTGTCGGGGGGGTGCTAACTTGGCCGCCATGGCCAAGAAGAAGCGAAGTATCGGCGTGATCGGCGTGCCCATCGACCTCGGCGCAGGCCGCCGGGGGGTCGACATGGGCCCCTCCGCCGTCCGCATCGCCGATCTTGAAAAGCGCCTGGAGGACCTGGGGCACAAGGTCGTGGACTACGGGGACCTGGACGTGATGATCCCCGAGACTCAGAAGGTCGGCACGGGCAAGCTCCGCTACAAGAAGCCCATCCTGGCCGCGTGCCGGGACCTGATGAAGGGCGTGGAGAAGTGCCTCGCCGAGGGGCGCATGCCGCTCGTGCTGGGCGGGGACCACAGCATCGCGATCGGTTCGGTGGCCGGCTCCACGAATTTCCACGCGCGGAAGGGCGAATCCCTGGGCCTCATCTGGTTCGACGCCCACGGCGACGCGAACACGCCCGAGACCACGCCGAGCGGCAATATCCACGGCATGTCACTCGCGGTCTCGCTGGGGTTCGGCGACACCGACCTCGTGCACCTCGGCGGCCGCGCTCCCAAGGTGCAGCCGCGCAACACCGTGCTCATCGGCATCCGTGACCTGGACCCGGGCGAGCGGGACTTCATCAAGAAGAGCGGCGTCACCTGCTACACCATGCGCGACTTGGACGAGCGCGGCATGCGCGACGTCCTGGACGAGGCCATACGCCTCGCAAGCGACGGCACGGCCGGCATCCACCTGTCGTTCGATCTGGACGTGGTGGACCCGGAGGACGCCCCCGGCACCGGCACGCCGGTGTGGGGCGGCATCAGCTATCGCGAGGCGCACCTGGCCATGGAGATGTTCAACGACCGCGCGAATATCGTGGCGCTGGACCTGGTCGAGGTGAACCCGGTGCTCGATTCGCAGAACATGACCGGCATCCTTGCGGCGGAGTTGGCGCAGAGCGCACTGGGGAAAACGATCCTGTAAGCGATATCGTCCTCCGGAGGAGGCTCGCATGTCGTGGACGTCCGCGCGCCGCTTCGCGGGCCCGCTCCTATTGTGGGCCGCGCCGCTCGGGGTGGGGCTGGCGCTCATCCTGTTGCTCGCCAGCGCGCCGCTCTTCCGCGCCGGTCCGGAAACGCCGTCCGCCGGGGACTCGCAAGCGTGGGGCGCGATGTGGGCCGCGCTCGCGCTGGTGGCGACGGGTTGCGCCGCGGGAGGTGTGGCGACACTGGCGTGGCTCTTTCGCGCGTGGCGACGTCGTCACCGTCCGAGCGCTGTCGAGTGGTTTCGCACCGTGTTGAACCTGGTGCTGGTGCTGGGATTCTGCTGGATCTGGTTCCGCGACTGAGGTCGCGGCACCGCGCTCAGGCCGCGCGTCGGGGCGATTCGCCCGTGGCACGGCGCGAGCCAGGCCCGACACGCGCCGCGACGAGGCTCGAGATCAGGAAAGCGAGTGCGGCGAGTCCGAACCCCCATGGGATCCGTGCGTCCACAGGCAGCACGTTCCGGCGCAGCTCGAGCGTCGCCTCGCGCAAGTCATCCATGCTGGAGCCGGACGAGTGGACGCGGACGTAGTAGTCGCCCGCCCGTGGCACGTCGAACGTGGCGAGGCTCGTGCGCGTCGTGACGATCGAGGCTTTGTCGTCCCGGCTGCCGAAGCCGGCTGGCGCACCGCGATCGACGACTTCGGCACCGGCCAGAGCAGCCTCGCGGCGCT
>JANNKI010000153.1:0-6388 GCA_031396225.1 bacterium
AGCGTCGCGCCGACATGCAGTTGGCCCGGATGGACCTGCACAAGTCCATGCGCGCCGAGCATCCAAACGCGGCGGCAGTGAACGCGCAGATCGACAAGCTGGCGCGCATGCGCGCGGATGCCATGAAGTCGGCCTTCGCCACGCGCATGCAGGCGCGCGGTATCCTCACGCCCGACCAGTTGAAGCGGCTCTAGGCGGGACCCGGCGCCATGTAGCTGCGCCACGAGATGGGGGATTTCGAGCAGCAGAGGCAGCGCTGAACGGGCCCTCTACAGCACATCATCAGCTCGCGGCGGCCGGGACCACTCCCGACCGCCGCGAGCCGTTCATGCCAACTGCAGCACGGTGGCATGCGAATCGCAGCGATCGGCGGGCGGCAGGGCCGAACCGCCGTGTCGCATCTGCCAGGGCCGTTTCGGCGGTCGCGCCCGGGCCCGTTGCGAAATCGCGCCGCGACTGGCCTCCCCGGCGCCGGGTTGGGGCCGCTGCCGCACCTGACGCTCAGCCCGCAAGGTCCGCGTGGGGCGCGTCGCCCAGTGACGGCAGTTGGCGCGGTTCTTCCAAGGCTCATAACCGCCCCGGACTCATGTAAGGGGTGTGCGGGCGGCCGCGAGCCGCCCTGGGGAAGCGCGGCCAGTCGCGACAAAACGTGAACCGGCCCGCATCGGAGGTTCGCATGCGACGGGCTCTGTTCGCGATCACGGCCACGCTCTTGATCGCGACCCGCGCGCAGGAAGCGTTCGGTCAGTGCAGCATCACCACGCTCGACTTGAACGGTGTCCCGACACTTTGCGCCGACTACGGCGATGCCTGGCAGTGGAACGGCCCCGGCGGCTTCACCTCGAACGCGATGTGCGTGGACGCGGTGCTGCCCGGCCTCTATACGCTGCGCGCCTGGGACGCGACCAGCGGCACGTGGAGCGACCCCTGTAGCCAGCAGGTTGGAAGTCCCCCGACCGCCCCGTCGTGCAGCATCGTCGGCCCCGACACGGTGTGCGCGGGCGGCACGGTCACCTGGTGCGCGCCCAGCGGCAACTTCATTTACGCCTGGAGCAGCCCGGACGGATTCTTCGGCACGTCGGCGTGCGTGGAACTCTCCACGCCGGGTGTCTATGGAGTCGTCCTGACCGACCTCACGACTGGTGCGATGAGCGAGCCTTGCATCAGGACGCTGCGAGCGGTGGACTGCGCTCCGCTCAAGCAGGGCCAGGCCTGTCCGGGTTCGGCGCGCTGGTGGGCGGCGAACTGTGGTCAGGGCGAGCACTCGCTCGATGCGGGCCGCTTCGCGCGTGTGGCGAATGGCGTGGACCAGCGCTCCGCCGCGCTGGCTTACGGCGGCACGCCGGATGGCTTCTGCCACCTGATCACCCCGAATCGTCGGGGCAACGCTCACGGCTCGGCGCTGCGGCACTACGCCGCGGTGTTGGCCAATGTGGTCGCGGGCGAGCTCGGCGTGACGGACGCCCACGGTAAGCGCATCGGGCTCTCACCGGACCTCGTCCTCGACGGCGTGCGCGGCGTGCCCGCGGGCACCACACTGGGGACCTGGCTCGGCAATAC
The DNA here is from genome assembly GCA_031396225.1 of bacterium. Lineage (GTDB taxonomy): Bacteria > Eisenbacteria > RBG-16-71-46 > RBG-16-71-46 > RBG-16-71-46 > JAIOPA01. Next base: position 1,561 of record JANNKI010000153.1, read on the forward strand.
CGAGGCGACGCTGGTTACCATGAGCGGGGGCTCGAATCGGGGCAATGCGGCGCGCGAGACGTGCCGGCGCATTCGCCACCAGGCCCGCGACATCAATGCCGGCGTCCCCGCGGCCGGTTGCGCAGGAGTGGCATCGGCGCTCCTCGCTGACCTCGACGGCGATGACGACGAGTGGGGCATGTCGTCGAGTGGCGGTGCGCTCGTGTCGAACGGCGGCCCCAGTCCGTTCTCGGGCGACTCGCGGCTTCGCTGGACGTTGCTGCGTGCCGACGAGGTCGAGTTGGACGTCCTCGACCTGAGCGGGCGTCGCGTGAAGCACCTGGCCAACGGTCTCTACGGGCCCGGTACGCATGACATCACCTGGGACGGTCGCGACGACGACGGACACGCACTGCACGCCGGCGCCTACTTCGTGGCGGGCCGGATCGGCGACACGCGCATGGCGCAGCGTCTGATCCTGCTGCGGTAGATCTCTCGCAAACGAAGTCACATCACGGCCGCGTCCCGCTCACCGCCCGGGCGCGCACCGGGCAAGCGGCCATCCCGCGAAGGCGGGGGTGGCCGCAGCGCTTTGTGGGCGAGCGCTGCTCGGGCACCCACGGACGTGATAGCGTCGGGTTCATGACGCGTCGCAGTGTCGAGGCCATCGTCAAGGCGTTGGAGCACGCTGGCGTGCGCTACCTGGTCGTGGGCGGCCTCGCGGTCGTCGCTCACGGCCACGTCCGGTTCACAGCCGACGTGGACCTCGTGCTGGCTCCCGACGAAGCAAATCTGAAGCGCGCCATCGACGGCCTCCGATCGCTCGGCTACGGCCCGCGGGCGCCCGTGCCGCTCGAGGCGTTCCTCAGTGTGACCGAGCGTGAACGGTGGCGGAGCGAGAAGGGCATGGTCGTGTTCTCCCTGGACAGTTCGCAGCACCCCACCACGGAGGTGGATCTGTTCCTCGAGCCCCCGTTCGAGTTCGAGGCCGCCTGGGCACGAGGCGTGCGCATGGACCTGGCTCCGGGGAGCCCGGCGCGGTTCGTGGCGCTGGCGGACCTGCTCGAGATGAAGCGCGCCGCCGGGCGACCGGTGGATCAGATCGACGTTGACGCGCTCGCGCGCCTGCATCCCGAGGCGGGCTGATGAGCGATCCGCGTCGGGAGCGCATCTGGGAGGAGGGCTGGCAGGGCCACGCCGACGCGCAAGCCCGCCGGATGGCGGCGCTCTCGCTGGCGGAGAAGCTCGACTGGTTGGAGGAGGCCCACGCGCTCGTGCTCCGCATGCGTGAGCAGTCGCGGCGGGTGGCCGAAGGGGAGCCAGAGCCCGGCGCTTGACCCACTCGGCGCCGCGCCCGTAACCTGTTGGCTGAACGTTCGCAGCACCCGGAGGGGCGACCAGCCCGCCGGCTCCCGGGATCTTCGGAGTCCCCTCGGGATCCCCTCGCGCTCCGAAGCGCAGACCCCTGAATGCCCTTCTCCTTCCAGCTCGAAGCCCACGACCAGGCCACCGGCGCGCGAGCCGGCCGCTTCACCACATCCCACGGCGACGTGCTCACGCCGGCGTTCATGCCGGTCGGCACCGTGGGCTCGGTCAAGACACTCACTCCCGACGACCTCACGGCCGCCGGGTGCGACATCCTGCTCGCCAACACGTATCACCTGATGCTTCGCCCCGGCGTGGAGACGGTGTCCCGGCTGGGCGGATTGCATCGCTTCATGGCCTGGGACCGCGCGATCCTCACCGACAGCGGCGGCTTCCAGGTGATGAGTCTCACCGAGTTGAATCGCGTGCACGAGGAAGGGGTGGAGTTCCGCTCGCACCTCGATGGCACGAAGCACATGCTTTCGCCCGAGCAGGCGGTGCGCGCACAGGACGGACTGGGCACCGACATCGCCATGTCGTTCGACCACCTGGTGCGGCTGCCGGCGCCCATGGACGAGGTGCGCGAGGCGGTCTCGCGCACGGTGCGCTGGGCGCGGCGCGGGCTCGAGGAGCGCGCGCGCCTGCGCGAAGCGGGACGCGGCGCGATGGCGCTGTTCGGGATCAACCAGGGCGGCACCGACGCCGCCGAACGCGCGCGCTGCTTCGCGGAACTTGGGCCCATGCCGTTCGACGGATTTGCGCTGGGCGGACTATGGGTGGGTGAGGGCCGCTCGCTGGGCCTCGAGATGGTCGAGCGCGACTGTCGGGAGTTTCCGCGCGACAAGCCGCGCTACCTGATGGGCGTGGGTCACCCGGTGGACGTGATCGAGGCCGTGGCGCACGGCGTGGACATGATGGACTGCGTGCTGCCCACGCGGAACGCGCGACGCGGCACGGTGTTCATCGGCAGCGGCCGGCTCGTGGTGCGCAACGCCGCGTACGCGCATGACGAGCGGCCCCTCGACCCCGACTGCGATTGCGCCACGTGCCGCAAGTACACGCGCGCCTACCTCCGCCACCTGTTCGTCTCCGGAGAGATCCTGGGCATGCGGCTGGCGTCTGTGCACGCGGTGCATCACATGGTGTCCTTGGTGCGTCGCGCGCGCGCGGCCATCCAGCAGGGCCGCTATGCGGCATTCCGGAGTCAGTTCCACGAGCAGTTCGCGAGCGGAGAAACGCTCGCCCGGGCCGCGTCCTGAGACGCGCGACCCATTCCCATAACCGAAAGGAAGCGGCATGTTCGTGACGGATGCGTTTGCACAAGGTGCAGGAGCCACGCCGGTGGACAGCTCGCCGATGGCGCAGTTCTTCGGTGGTGGCATGAGCTTCCCCGTGATGATGGCGCTCATGTTCGGCATACTCTACTTCATGGTCATCCGCCCGCAGAACTCGGAGCGGAAGAAGCTTCAGCAGCGCGTCGAAGCACTCAAGAAGGGCGACAAGGTGCTCACCTCGAGCGGAATCTTCGCCACCGTCGTGAGCGTCGCGGCGGACCGCGCCGTGCTGCGCATCTCGGATGAGGCCGAGGTCGAGTTCGCCAAGAGCGCCATCGCCCAGGTGCTCACGCCGGACGTGAAGTGATGTCGCTGCGTCCCGTCCGCATCTACGGCGATCCGGTGTTGCGCGAGAAAGCGCGCGAAGTGCGCGAGTTCGACGACTCGTTGCGCGACCTGGTAAGCGACCTGTTCGAGACCATGGCCGCCTACACGGGCGTGGGCCTGGCCGCGAACCAGGTGGGCGTGGCGCAGCGCGTGTTCGTGGTGGACGTGCCCCGCGAGGACGGCACGCACGACCGCTTCGCGGTGGTGAACCCCGTGCTCGACAAGCGCTCGGGCAAGGAGAAGGCCGAGGAGGGCTGTCTGTCCATGCCCGGCATCCTCGCGGACGTGGATCGCGCGACGAAGGTGCACCTGCGCGGTTTCGACGAGCACGGGCAGCCCATCGACCGCGTCGTCGAAGGCTTTCTCGCTCGCGCGGTGCAGCACGAGACCGACCACCTGGACGGCGTGCTGTTCACGGACCGGCTGTCGCCGCTCAAGCGCACGTTCCTGCGCCGCGACCTCGACGCGCTTGCGCGCGGCGAGCTGCCCTCGGGCTACCACCCGGGTCGCGCCGAGGGGGCCATCTGAAGCCGAGAGTCGTGTTCATGGGCACGCCGGAGTTCGCGGTGCCCGCCCTTCGGGCGGTGGCCGGGGCGTGCGAAGTCGTGCGCGTGGTCACGCAGCCGGATCGCCCCCGCGGCCGTGGCCAGCACACGAGCGAGTCGCCGGTCGCGGTCGCAGCGGGCGAACTGCGGCTGCCGGTCGCGCGACCCGCGGACATGAAGGCGTCCGAGGTGCGCGACGAACTGGCCTCGCTCGGCGCCGACGTGTTCGCCGTGGTGGCGTTCGGCGCGATCCTCACGCCGGCCGTGCTCGGCCTGCCGCGTGCCGGGTGCGTGAACCTGCATGGTTCGTTGTTGCCCGACTACCGCGGCGCCTCGCCTGTGCAGCGCGCGCTGTGGGATGGCCGCACCGAGACCGGCGTGTGCACGCTGTTCATGGACGAGGGCATCGACACTGGCGACGTGATCCGCTGCTTGCGCGAGCCCATCCTCGACGACGACGACGCGGCGACGCTCGCCTCCCGGCTGGCCGCACTCGGCGGACCGCTGCTCGCCCAGAGCGTGTGCCTCGCGGCCGAGGGCCGAGCGCCGCGAACATCCCAGGACCGCACGGTCGGGAGCTATGCCAGGAAGTTGCGCAAGCAGGACGGCGCGGTGGACTGGGACCTGCCCGCACGCGAAGTGTGGGCGCACGCCCGCGCGGTGACACCGTGGCCGGGCGCCACGACGATGTTCCGCGCTCGGCGGGTGCTGCTCGTGCGTTCGCACGTCGAGACGATGGCGGAGCGCGCCGCGCCGGGGACGCTGTTGGGAAGTGACCAGGATGGACTTCGCGTGGCATGCGCCGATGGCGCACTGCGCGTGACGAGACTCAAGCCGGAGGGGCGCGCCGAACTCGACGCCGCCGAGTGGGCGCGAGGTGCGCGGCCGCAGCCCGGAGAACGATTCGATCGACCGAAGGAGTTGACCACGTGAGCACCGAGCGACGCAGCACCCCCAAGCCGACCCGTCGGCCCGCCCCCCGTGGCAGTTCGCGCCCCGCGACCGGGGCCGCACGCCCACGGCCTACCGGCCCCCGGTCGAACGCACCCCCGCGTGCGGGTTCACGCGAGGGGTACGCGCCGCGTGGCCGCGCGACGGGTGCGCCACGCGAGGGCTACAAGCCGCGCGAAGGCTACGTGCCGCGTGGCCGTGCGACGGGTTCGCCGCGCGAGGGCTACGCGCCGCGGGGCCGCGCGGCGCGTGGGGGCCGAGCGGGGTCGAAGCCGCGCGAGGGCTACGCGCGAGCTGGGCGTGGGGGGGGTGGGGCGCGCGGGGGGT
>JANNKI010000161.1:0-1780 GCA_031396225.1 bacterium
CCGACTGTCGCGAGACGCTCAGCGAGGTGGCGCGCGTGCTCGCCCCCGGCGGACACGCGGTGATCCGCGGTCCGATCACCACCCACTCCTTGGCTCGCCGAATGGGGCTGTTCCTCTATGGCCTGTTCGGACGAGAGATCGTGCTGCGCGAACCGCCCTATCACCTGTGGGAGTTCCGGCCGGGCTCGCTCGTCCGGCTCGTCCGCCGAGTGGGGCTCCGGCCGGTGGCCCTGGAGCAGAGCAAGATCCCGCCCGGCCGGCCGCACGGCAGCAAGAGCCCCCTCCAGGCCGTGGTCATGCGGGCGCTCGATGCCGCGAACGCCCCGCTCACCCGAGCGCTCAACGTGCTGGGGGACAGGGCGGTGTTGGTGGCCCTCAAGCCCGCGCCCTGACACGGGACGCGCCCGCTCAAGAAGGGGCTTGACCGGGGCTTCACTCGGCGGAATCCTCTGGTCATTGGCTCGACCGGGCCAGGCTCCCCGAGGTCATCCATGCGCACGCGCCCGAGTTACCCGATCCGCCTGCTGGCGAAGTCGCTCGCCAGTCTCGTCGCGGTCGCCATCGCTGCGACCTGTTCCTTCGCCGGTGCGCCTCCCACGCCAGGCCAGGTCGGCCTCGACTACATCTCGCACGTGCGTATCGGCACGTCGATGTGCGACACCTGTCCGCCCCGCGTCTGCCCCGGCGAGCCCGTCGTGGTCACTGTCTCGGGCGTGCTCCCCACCGGCTGCGTCGCGTTCCGCGGCCTGCGCGACTTGCCCGTGGGCGCGCCGTTCACGGTGCTGGCGGCCGACTTCGTGGTGGACACGTGCGGTGTTCCCTGCCCCGCGTCCTTCACGGAGTTCTCGGCGAGCGTGACGCTGCCCCCGGCGGTCCCCGGCTTCCAGCGCTTCACGCTCATCTCCCAGGTTCGCACCTGCCCCGATACGAACGTGGTGGCGAGCAGCAGGTCGCACGAGTTTGTCTACGAAGTGGAGCCGGAATGCCTCGGAACGCCGCCGCTCGACTCGCTCGTGCGCTCGTTCACCTCGTTCCGCATCTCGCCTGAACGCCGCTGCGACGGCGACTCGCTCACACTCCAACTCGTGAAGAACGGCTGCCCGCCGTGCGTTCATCTGCAGTCGCTCACGTACGACCCGGCGTTGGGGTTCGAGGCCGTGGTCAACTGGACGCCGCTCTGCGCCGAACTGCGTTGTGTCCCGGAGACGCTGTCCGTGGCGCTCGGCCGGTTCGCGGCGGGCTCTCACCGGCTGGCGGCGGACGTGCACGTGCGCGTGCTCGGCACCGTCGTGCAGGACTCGGTCATCGCGTTCACCAAGTTCGTGGCGTTCGACGTGCCGCGAGACTGCGGTGATCCGATCCTCGACTGCCTCGAGCCGGAGCTGCCGGCGCGCGACCTGCCGCAGCGCGCGTGCGGCGTGACCGTTGCGCGGGGCGGGCGCGGCGACGTGCTGGTGCCGATCCGCACCTGGGTGCCGGCCGCGGGCGTGCAGGGCTACCTCGACGTCTCCCCGCGGTTCCGCATCGTGGACATGGCCTACGCGGGGCCGGCGGGCGGCGTGCACGTGTCGTGGGCGCAGGACGGCATGCGCACGCGATTCATCCTGTTCGGCGGCACCGCCGACGTGGTCCCGGTCGGCATCTCGAACCTGCTGCGCGTCACGGTCGAGCACGACTCCACCTACCAGGACTCGACGGCCCGGTTCGCGTCGTGGGGCACGCTCAACGGCCGGGTCGAGATCGCGTCGGGACCGAACGGCGAGTCGATCGCGCTCTGCCC
>JANNKI010000164.1:0-2088 GCA_031396225.1 bacterium
TCCAGCGAGAGATCGTCGGCGTCGCGGTCGAAGTAGAAGCGGGCGGCCTCGTTCGCGCCATGCACGCCGGGTCCCCATTCGATGATGTTCAGGTAGATCTCGAGCAACCGGTCCTTCGAGAGTCCGGTCAGGTGCTCCAACACCCACGCCATCACCACTTCCTGACCCTTTCGCGACAGCGTGCGGCGATGGCCGAGGAAAAGGTTGCGCGCGAGTTGCATGGTGATGGTGCCGGCGCCGCGGCGGAATGCTCCCGCGCGCAGGTTCTCGGCCATCGCGGCCTCGATCGCGCCAGTGTTGAACCCGCGGTGATGATAGAAGCCGCCGTCCTCATTGGTGAGCAGGGCTTCCTTGAGCAGTGGGCTGATGCGGTCGAGCGGTCGGAATTGGGGATTGGCGCTCGACAGTTCGCGAAACACGACGCGATCGCGCGGCAGGTGAATGCGCGCGAGGAACGGGCCCGCGAGTCGCCGGAGCGGGACGCGCGCGCCGTCCGGCCCGAGGCGCAAGCCATGCGGGATCACATCGGCGGTGAAGCGCGTGCTTTCAGGCTTCGCCACGTTCACGTCGAGGCTCGCTCGCCAGTCCCACGAGCCGTGCACGGTCAGGTCCGCAAGCGGGCCCAGCATCGCCGGGGGAACGAGATCTTGAAGTCGGCTGGCCGTGAGGCCGTCCGCCACGAGCGAGAGCTCGAAGCGCGGGCCCGCGCGACGCACTTCTCCGGCAACCAAGAGGTCAGCGCCGCCGACCGTCACGCGAGTGCCACGTTCCACGCGCAGCACGCCGGCACGACGGTCCTGGGTGACGCGACCGTCCACCACGCAGTCGAGCCGCGAGGCGGCGGAGCCCTCGTCGGGCATCTCGAAGCTCGCACGCCCCACCAACCGATCGTCGCGATGCCACTGGAGCGCGACGTCGAATGGCACGTGTCGCTCGCCGGCGATCACGCCGCGCGTGGCGAACTGAACACCGCCTTCACGCCGAACGAGCGAGAGCGCGTCGAGGCGCGCGAACAGCGAGTCCCCACGCTGGACGTCGAAGTCCTGGAGCCGTAGCTCGGGCAGTCCGCGCGCAGGCAGCAACAGCGCCTCGGCCAATTGCTCCGCGGCGGCACGTACGCGAGGCGAGGCGGGCCCCTTGTCGCGGGTGTCGTCGGCGTCGGCCGGCACCGCATCTTCGTCGACCTCGCTCGCGGCGGGGAGCGTGATGCGAACGCGTTCGAGCTCGAGGCGAGCGACGCGCGGGCGCAGGCTCCAACCACGGGCGCCAAGCGCGGCGTACACGCGTTCGGCGCGCACCACCGGACCCGGCGGGGACTTGCGATCGAGCGCAAGTCCGCGCACCTCGACGCGCAACGGCCAACGGAACGCGAGCGAGCGCCAGCGGGCGTCGAGGCCGCGCGCGTGTGCGTGAAAAGCTCCAGGATGGCGGGGAATTCGGATGGTAGTTCAAACGTTCGGCCGACTCAAAACAGCAACTCAGTGGAAACCCTAGGCACCACTCAAAGCGGGTGTTCGCGTACCCAGGGTGGCTACACTGCCTTGATTCGAGGAGTCAATCATGGGTATCGACAAACGCACATTCCTGCAGCGGGCCGCCGCCGCCGCGCTGCTTACCAAAGTGGGCTTGGCGAGCGCGCAGGCAAAGCCGTTCAAGATCGGGTTGCTGCTGCCCATGACCGGCCCCTTCGGCTCGACCGGACGCCAGATCGAAAACGGCGTGCGGCTCTATATGGCGCTGTTTGGTACCAAGATCGCGGGCCGCGACGTGGAAATCATCCTCAAAGACGACACCGGCGTACCGGACGTCACCAAGCGGCTGGCGCAGGAACTGGTCGTTAATGACAAGGTGGATGTGTTGGCCGGTTTCGGCTTGACGCCATTGGCCTTGGCGACCGCTCCGATAGCGACGCAATCGAAAACGCCGATGGTGGTGATGGCGGCGGCTACCTCGATCATCACTGAAGCCTCCCCCTATATCGTGCGTACCAGCATGACGCTGCCGCAAGTGACCTTGGGGGTCGCGGAATGGGCGCCAAAGAACAACATCCGCAAGGTCGTGAGCCTGGTCACCGACTATGGACCCGGT
>JANNKI010000178.1:0-3632 GCA_031396225.1 bacterium
CGATCCACTCCCGGGCCACGCTCGTCGCCATCGGCAGGTCGCCGCCATCACGAAGTTCCGCGAACACGCGCTCCGCCTGGGCGTCGTCCGCACCGTCCAACCGGCCCTTCGCTCGCCAGCGCCAGACGGCCTCGCGTGGCCAGCGGTGGAGCGGCCCACCCGCGGGCGGGATCACGGAACGCGGAAAGTCGCCCGCCACGGTGAGCAGCGTGCCCGAGCGAGCGCGGCCCACCTCGACAAGGTCGCGCGGCGCGCGGTACTCCACGAACGGGCGGTCATCGGTGTTGAGTGGAGCGGGCCTCAGCAGGCCGCGCAGCGCCTCACCCGAACCCACGTAGAACGAAGCGATCTCCTCTGCGGACTCGAGCCGCGCGCGGCGGAGTTGTTCGGCCACCGCCACGCTCTGGAGCCGGGCCAGTGGCAGCTCGCGCCCGGGAGGCGCCGCAACGAGCACCACGTCGGACGAGCGCCACAGGCAGAACAGGTGCGCGTCGGGGAACACGCTCAGGAACGCCCCCAGCAGGCTGTGGAACGTACCGGGCGAGAGCTCGTAGACCTGGATCCACTGCCCGAACACACCGTCGGGTTCCAGCCGTGCGCGGACGCGGCGATAGAAATCCACCGTGAACAGGTTGTTCACGCCGGCGATCCAGGGATTCGTGGGCTCCGAGATGATGAGATCATAGCGTCCTTCTCCATGCATGAGCCGCGTGCGCGCGTCCTCCAGGAAGAGTGTCACGCGTGGGTCGCGGAGCGGGTCGCTCGACTCGTCGTGGAAGAGGCGCGAGCCCTGGACCACCGCTCGCTCCAATTCCACGACGTCGGTGCTTCCCACGCCGGCGGCGAGCGCTGCGGCGGCCGTGAAGCCCGAGCCGTGCCCCACGATGAGCGTGCGGGCGCCACTGTCCGCCATGGCCGCGGGCACCAGCCCCAGCATGATCTGCGTGAGCATGTCCCCCGTGCCCGCGTCGATCTTGCCGCCCACTCGCATCCAGCGCCGTCGGCCCTCGAGGTCGGTGGCCACGAGCACCGAGGCATTGATGCCCTCCTGGTAGAAGAGCACGCGTTGCGCCGCGGCCACCTGGCGCGTGGGGTCGCCCAGGCCGCCGGCATCGCGGAACGATTGCATCACGTTCTGGGCATGGAACGGACGATAGGTGCCGAGCGACATGAGCACGGGATCCCAGCGCGGCGCGGTCACCGCCGCTGTCACGCCCAGCAGCACCAGGGCGCCTGCGCCCGCGAGCACAGGCGCGCGCGCCCGCTGCACGCCGGGGAGCATGAGGCACACGAGCCCCACGCCCGCCGAGATCGCGGCGGCCAGCAGTACACTGCCCTGCACGCCGAGCCGCGGCAACAGGTAGAACCCAGTCAGGAGCGAGCCCGCGATGGTGCCCACGGTGTTCAAGGCGTAAGCGTGTCCGGTGGCGGGGCCACCCTCTCCGTGTTGGAGCAATCGCGTCGCGAGCGGGAAGACCGCCCCCAGGAGCATGCACGGCACGAGCAGCATGGGCACGACCAGGCCCAGTTGCGCAGCGAGCAGTCCGCTCCACGAATCGCCCATGCGTTCGCCCAGCTCGAGCATCGCACGCGGCAGCCCGGACCAGGCATGGATGCCGGCGACCGCACTGGCCGCGATCGCGAGCTGCGCAAGCGCCAACCCGCCCGTCGAGCGGGCCCGCCGCAGAAACGGCGCCGCGACGGTGCTTCCGAGCGCGATGCCGCAGAGGTACACGCCGAGCACCGCCGAGAATGAGTAGACCGAGGAACCCAGCACCAGGCTGTAGAGCCGCACCCACGAGAGCTGCAGGGCGAGGGCGGCGAATCCCGAGAATGCGAACGCCAATCCGAGCACCCGCCGGGCCGACGGTGGCAGCAGTGGTTCGATCGAGGCGGCGAGTGGCGCCGCCGGTGCGGCGGGTGTGGGCGCTGGCTTCGTGCGAGCCGCGGCGTACCACGCCACCGCTCCCGCCACCAGGTTGAGCGCGGCCGCGGCGATGGTGGTGGCCGCGAGACCCCAGCGCGGCATGAGCAGGAAGCCCCCGAGCAGCGAGCCCACGACCGCGCCGAGCGTGTTGAGCGCGTAAAGCCAGGCGAGACCCGCGCCCAGCACGCCGCGCTCGCAGCGCGCCACAAGCACGGGCAACGTGGCGCCCATGAGCACCGCGGGCGGCACCAACAGGACGAACAAGAGGACGACGCGAGCCACCGAGAAAGCCGCGCCCTCTCCACCGAGCGAGCGATAGAGCTGCCCCACCGGCCCGTCCAGGAGCCGGAGGGCCGGCAGGATCGCGAGCCCCACCGCCGCCACCGCGAACTCGAGCGCGGCGTAGCGTCGCGCGGGGTCGCCGGTGCGCGCGAGCGAGCCCCCCAGCAGGCGAGCGCCGAGCGCCAGGCCGCCGAGGAATGCAGCGACCACCACCGCCACCGAGTGGAGCGAGCTGCCGAGCAGGTAGGAGATCTGCTTGCTCCACGCCAATTCGTAGAGCAGGCCTGCCGCGCCCGAGCTCACGAAGCAGAGCGCGGCCCACGCCGGCACGGATGCCGTGCCGGCGGCAGGGCGCGATGAGGATCCTCGCGGGCTCACGGCGGGGTCACTCCAACGCCACGCGCACGCGCAGGCCCCAAGTGTCCGTGGCCACGAGATCGCCCGTGTCTGTCGCGAGCTCCACCCCGGCCGCCTTCGCGCGCTCCGAGAGCTCGGCGCGCGATGCGGCGTCGGGCAGGACCAGGCGCCACTCGTCGAGTCCGGCGTCCCCCGGCCCGGCCGCCGGTCGGCCGGCCGCCCACACGTTGACCCCCACGTGATGATGGTAGCCACCCGCCGCCACGAACAGCGCGCCGGGAAAGATCCGGGTGCTCACCTCGAAACCGAGCGCCGAGACGTAAAACCGCTCGGCCTCCACCAGGTCCCCGACGTAGAAGTGGAGGTGGCCCATGCTGGAGCCCGCGGGAATGCCAGACCACGGAGTCGCTCCCGCGGCGGCGACCAGCGTCTCGCGGTCGAGCGGGTCGACGGCGCCGCCCAGGTCGGCGCCGCGGCGGATCCAGCCCTCGCGCGGCCGGGCGGCGTACACCACGACGGTGATCCCGTCCGGATCGTTCAGGTAGAGCGCTTCGCTGAACAGGTGGTCGGCGGCCGCCCACGGCTCGCCGAGCGCTTCCAGGTGGAGCAGGAAGCGGCCAAGGTCGCCCGGTGTGGGGAGCAGGAGGGCATAGTGGTAGAGCCCCGGACGACCTGTGCGCGGCATGGGTCCTGCCCCTGGCACCTCGCGCAACGCCACGAGGGGCAGGCCAGAGGGAGTGCCCCATTGGTTCCTCCCAAGGGGCCACAAACCCAGCACATCCTCGAGCCAATTTCCGGTACGAGTCACGCTCCCAACCCGCAGTGCCACATAGTCTAAACGGGAGTTAACAGGCAATTGGGACACGGGGCGCGGGCCTCGGGGGTATGTTGGGATAGCTCTCCGTCCCGCGCATCATACCCGCTCGCATGCCGCCGCGATCGGGTCGTGCGAGCCCGGGGCTCCCTCGGACCACGATGTTCCTCGAGAACCCATTCACGGAGACTCGCCATGCGACGGAATGACATCTTGTTCGGTATCGCCGTTCTCGCGCTCGCAGGATTGAGC
>JANNKI010000184.1:0-4737 GCA_031396225.1 bacterium
ACAAGCTGCGCGGCGACGTCAGCAAGTGGGTGCTGCGCGAATGCGTCCGCCCGCTGCTGCCACCTGCCATCCTCGCCCGCGGCAAGCAGGGATTCGGAGTGCCGCTCGAGCGCTGGTTCGCGGGAGACTTCGGCCGACTCGCACGCGAGGTCCTGCTCGACACCCGCACCCGCGCGCGCGGGTGGTTGTCGCCCGCGGCGCTCGCGCGCCTGCTCGCGGGCGAGGACCTGCGCGATGAGCTGCGCGCCAAGCGCGTGTACACACTCGTCTGCCTGGAACTCTGGGCGCGCGGCATGCTCGATCGCCCGCGCGGAGAACTCGCGGCACCGACCGAAGGACCCTACGCGCTGCACGCGGCGGTCGCCGCCACGGCGAAGGACTGAACAGGTGCACCTCGCCATCCTGATCGGGCACTTTCCGCCCGCCGCTTACGGCGGGGCGGAACTGCAGGCCGAGGGTTGGGCCCGGCATCTGGCCGGGCGCCACCGCGTCACGGTGGTGACCCGTGCCGATCACCAGCGGCCACCGGGCCGTGAGTCGCGCGATGGATTCGATGTCGTGCACCTGCCCGTCTCATATGTATGGGGCTGGCGCACGGTGGCGGACGTGCTCGCGATCGAGCATGCGCTGGCCACGCTGGATCCGCGTCCCGAACTGTTGCTCTGTTTCCAGACGTTCATCTCGGGGCTGGCCGGAACGCGTGCCGGCGCGCGGCTGGGGATCCCGGCGGTGGTGTGGGTGCGAGGCGAGGCCGAGTACCGGTTCGGTGAGTCGCGATTCCACCGTTGGCTGTCACCGCGCGTGTGGGCGGCGGCGGCGGGGGTGCTCGTCCAGAGCGAAGCCAACCGCACGGACCTGCTGTCCGAGCTCGAGCGCTGGTCGCCGGCGATCGCGCCGCGTGTGCGCGGGCGGTTGTCCGTCGTGGAGAATGGTCTCGAGCTGCCGGAGCCGAGCCCGCCGGCGGCCGACGGTCGCGTGCTCAGCGTGGGCCGGTTGATCGCGGACAAGGGCATGGATGTCGCCATCACGGCGTGTGCCCGCGCGGGCCTGCCGCTCACCATCGCGGGCGACGGACCCGAGCGCGAAGCGCTGGAGGCGCTCGCGCGGAGTCTCGACGCCGACGTACGGTTCACGGGTCACGTGCGACGCGACGACTTGGCGCGGCTCTATGCGAATGCGCGCGCCGTGGTGTTGGCTGCGCGTCGAGGCGAGGGGCTGCCGAATGTGCTGCTCGAGGCCATGGCGCACGGCCGTCCGGTGGTGGCCACGCCGTGCGCCGGCACCAGGGACCTGCTGGCCGACGGAGCAAACGGACTGCTCGTGCCTCCGGACGACGCACCGGCGCTCGCGGCCGCGCTCGGCCGCCTCGCCGCGGAGCCCGACACTTGTGCACGGCTCGCGGCCTCGGCACGCAACACGGCGGAGCGATTCGAGTGGGCCCGGGTGCAACCGCGGCTCGAAGCTGCGCTCGAGCGCTGGCGGCGCTGATGACCCGCGCCCCTCGCGTGTGCATCTTCGCGGAGTTCCTTTACCCCGTGGTGAGCGGCGGCCGCGTGCCGTTCGCGGGTGGCATCGAGGTCCAGCTCACCCACCTGGGCCGCGGACTCGCCCGTCGCGGATTCGACGTGCACGTCATCACCTGCGATTACGGGCAGCCCGACCCGTTCGAGACCGAAGGGCTCACGCTCCACAAGGCCTATCCACCCTCCGGCGGCATCCCCGGCTTGAGATTCTTCCATCCCCGCCTGACGCTGGGCGTGGGGGCGCTGTGGCGGGCGGATGCCGATATCTACCTGTTCCGAGGTGGCTCGATGTGGGCGGGCATCGTGCACGCGGTGGCCCGGGTACGGAATCGTCGGTTCGTGTGGCTCGCCGCCCACGACCACGACGTGGAGGCGAGCCTGCCGAGCGTGCACGGCCCGCGCGACCGACTGCTGGTGCAACTCGCCCGACGTGGGGCGGATGCCATCGTGACCCAGACTCGCGCGCAACAGGAACGGCTTCGCTCGGAACTCGGGCTCGAGTCCACGGTGATCATGAACTCCGTTCCGATCCCGAGCGAGGCGGGGATGCTCGACGCGGGGACCGGCACCGACCTGGTCTGGCTCTCGACCTACCGCAAGGAAAAGCGGCCGGAGTGGTTCCTGCGCTTCGTCGAGCGTCACCCGGACGTGCCCTGCCGCATGGCAGGCGTCGTGCCCGGACCACCGCTCTCGGACGCCGTCTTCCGCGTCGCCGCGGCACAAGCGACCCGATTGCCGAACCTGCACGTGCAGGGCACCGTGCCGCACGAGCGCATCGAGGAGTTCCTTCGCGGCGCCGCGTTGTTCGCGCACACTTCGCCCACGGAGGGATTCCCCAATACGCTGCTCGAGTGCTGGGCCCGCGCCCTGCCTGCCGTGTCCGCATTCGACCCCGATGGCATCATCGAGCGAGAACACCTTGGCGCGTGTCGCACCGAATACGACGCCTGGGAGGCCGCCATCGAACGCCGGCTTGCCGAGCCCGAGCTCCGCCGACAGGAAGGCGTTCGCGCCCGCGCCTGGGTCAAGGCCCACCACGCCCCCGACGTCATTCACGAAGCGCTCGCCCGGTTGCTGCGTGGATTGTTGGAGCGCCCACCCGCGTAAGCTCGCCTACTCCAGCCAGCCTTCCTGCCGAAGTATCGACTCCATCGTCGTCCACTCGTATCGCTCGAACAGGTTCTCCAGCTTCGCCATCACCGTGTGCAGATTCACGTAGGTGATGAAGCCGTTCACCGGATCCAGTCGCAAGCGCCGCTCCTCGGGTGCGACCTCGCGTGGGTGCAGGTACAGCACGAACGGCCGGTGGCGCAGGATGAAGTCCAGGCCCGCGCGGAAGATCGGCAACGGGAGTGCGCGCAGGTAGAAGCCACCGCCCACCGGGAAGCGCAGCCCCTGTAGCTCGGCGATCGCCACCGGGAATTCCACAAGCGCCCCGTTCGGGTCGTGCCGGCGCAGGTCCCCGCGCGAAGGTCGGTAGATCCCCACGGGCGCGCCCGGCGTGCCGTACATCTTCACCTTCATCGGGAAGATGCTGCTGTCGTAGCGGTAGCCCTCCTCATGCAGTACGTCGAGCGCCCACGGGTTGCTGCGGTCGATGCTGAACGTGGGCGCGCGAAAGCCGCTGACCGGGAATCCGCCGAGCACGCTCTCGACCGTGGCGCGGAACTCCCGGAGTTCGGCGCGGAACGCATCGGGCGACACGCGCCACAGCGGCCGGTGCGACATGCCGTGGCAGGCCAGTTCGTGCCCTTCGTCCACCATGCGTCGGATCAGCTCGGGGTGCTCGCGCACCACGTCGCCGAGCACGAAGAACGTGCTGCGCCAGCCATGCCGCGCGAGCAGGTCGAGGATCGCCTCGGTGCCGCGCGCCACGATGCTCTCCTCGGGCCGGACGTCACGGGCGCCGTGCAGTTCGCTGTGGTGCCAGTCCTCGATGTCGAACGAGAAGGCGGCGCGGTGCGGAGCGGCGGCCATCAGGGTCTTCGCCGGTACACGCGAAAGCCGTCCGCGACATAGACGCGCGCGAAGCGTGCCGTGTCGGCGTCGAGTGGCTGCCACGGCGCGCTCCCGGCGTGGTCGGCGGCGCGGTAGAGCACGTACGCGGGGGAGCCGAGCGAGTCGAGGTGCGCGGCATCGCCCGCCAGGTCGGCGACCGGACCGTAGAGGTCGTCCATCACCGCCCGGCGCCGGAGCAGCGCCGCGCGCGGGAACGCCGCGCGCTCGGGGCCGTGCGGCGTGCCCGCGAGCAACCGGCGTCGGCCCTCGATCAACAGCACGTCACGGGAGCGATCGTCCAGGAACACCGCGTGCGCCGGCGTCTCGGAGCGCACCCACGCGTAGAGCGCCGGCTCGCCCGGTTGGCGCACGACCTCGGGCGCCGTCCTTCCCGAGGGATCCAGGAGATAGCCGCGCAGGAACAACGCCGAAGGCAGCACGAACGCCAGCACCACCAGCGCGCCCGCGGCGACGCGTCCGAACCGGCTTCGCCAGTCATCGAGCAGCGCGGGGAAGCCCACGCCCCCGAGCACCGCGAGCGGTGCGAACACCGGCCACACGAATTTCGACTCGTTCCACTCAGGCAGGTGCACGACCAGCGCGAAACCCATCATGCCGGCGGTCCAGGTCACGAGCCAGAGCCCGGCCACGCGCTGCTCGAGGAACACGCGCCGGACGCCCGGCCACGCGGCCACGGCGGTCAGGCCGCACGCGGTGAGCAGCGTCCACGCCATGTGCCAGTCGAGGTGCAGGTAGCGGTGCGCGACGCCGGAGCGTTCGACGTCCCACCCGCGCGAGATGGACTGGAAGTAGGGCCAGGTCGCCACCAGCCCCACGAGCCATGCGGCTCCGAGGACCGCCGCGCGCCGGGGTTCGCCCCAGCCGGGGCGGCGCAGGCCAAGCACGGCGAGGAGCCCGCACGCGGCGACGCCGACGGGTATCGCCGAGAGCCCGACCACGCTGTGGAACAGCATCATCCCCGAGCCACCGCTCACGACGACGAGCAGCCAGCGCCAGGGCGGTGGGGTGCCCGCGGGCCTCGACTCGCGCGAGTCCGTGAGCCAGCGCGCGCCGGCCCAGAGCGAGACGAGCAACAGCAGGTAGGCGTAGCCGAGCGCGGTGCCCACCACGTATTTGTCCCACGAGTTCACCATCCAGGCGAACCGCGCAGAGAGCGGGTGCAGAACGTCCACGCGATCCCAGCGCGCGTTCGCGA
>JANNKI010000247.1:0-2150 GCA_031396225.1 bacterium
CCACACGACCGCGAATCCCGGCGGGGAGATCCGTGGCCAGCTGGTGCCGCTGGTGATCCCCATGGACTCCGAGCAACAGGTGCCACCCACCGGCGTGCTCACGAGTGCCGGGTTTGCGATGGCCGCCATCGACACGGCTTCCAATATTTTCAGCTATGACGTGCGCGTCCTGATGGTCTCGCCCAACGAGACCGCCGCGCACATCCACGGTTTCGCCGCGAGCGGCACGAACGCCGGCGTGCTGCAGCCGCTCTCGCTGGGGCCGCAGAAGGTCGGGACCTGGGCGTACGGTGCGGCGAACGAGGGGGAGGTGCTCTCGGGTCGGACCTATTTCAACGTCCACACCAACGCGAACCCGGGTGGCGAGATCCGCGGCCAGATCGAGAACGTGCCGGGAGCCGGTGCGCTGCTGGGCGTGGGCGGCACGCCCCGATCCGTCACGGGCCTCGCCGCCGCTCCGAACCCCTCCGCTGGACGCACGCGTCTCACGTTCCAGCTGACGCGAACCGGCGCGGTGTCGCTCGCAATCGTCGGGGTGGACGGTCGTGCCGTCCGAAGCATCCCGGCGTCCACACTCGCTCCCGGCAACCACACCTATGAGTGGGACGGCCGGGATGACGACGGCCGTGCGGTGGCACCCGGAGTCTATTTCGCCATCGTGCGCACGTTCGAAGGCGATCAGGTCACACGGCTCGCCCGACTGCGCTAGCGGTGGAACGACCCTGCTTGCGGAACATCTTGCGGGGGGTCTTGACGCAGCGCTGGCGGGCGGTCATTCTCGCACCTCGATCACCTACAGCATAGATGATCGGTCGATCGCTCTGCCGAAAGGACCATCGTGCGTTCACGCCTGACGCCAATCCTCGTCTGCCTGGTCACCCTGGCCATGGTGGTCTTCGGGCAGGTGTGCGCGCTGAGCACGCTGGTCCGAGGCGTCGACCCTGCCACCTTGAACCTGGTCGCGAGCGTCCCGGCCACCGACGACCCCGAGGCGACCTGCAACCCAGCGGATTGCGAGGGCGGTGGCGACGAGGCGGAAGGTGAAGGGTGCCCTGCTGGGGCTTCCAGTTGCTGTTCGACATGGGGCCCACCGATCAGCCGTCTCTCGCTGACTCCGCCCGCGTCCTCGGTTGTGCTGTCGGATGAGTGGCTTGTCTTCAACGACGGCCACCGGGTGGAGCAGGGAGCCACGGAGGTGGCTCTCTTTGAACTTGCCCGGCCCCCGGGCCTTCCCACCGACGCCCTCCTCGTCTCATCGCTCTCCCGCCGCGGTCCGCCCGCTATTTCCTAGGGCGGTTGGCCCGAAGGTAACGCCTTCGGCGTTGCCCCATGAGTCTTCGCGCTGCGGCCGCATCACGCCCGAGCGAGACTCCAGCCCTACTCCAGACTTCTATCAACGCGCTGACGGCACGGACACTCCGTGTCGAGTGGCGTCGGCCGTAATGGCACCGTTCCACGGGAGGACCCGATGCATTCAGCGAAAGTTTTTCTTGCCGTGAGCTTCGTGGCAATAGGGCTGTTGACAGGCTGCAGCCAGCGCAGCGAGACGAGCCAGGCGACGGCGGATACCACGGCTGTGGCTCCCTACACGCCGCAGGCGGAGGCTGGCCTGCCGGACTGGGTGGGTCAGATCCGGCAAGGGGAGACCGAACTCGGCCAGATGGTCGAGCAGGGACGGCTGAGTGAGGTTCACGCTCAGGCAGGCAAGCTCCAGGGCGCCCTCAAGCAGGTATCGGAGTTGGCCGCCAGCCTTACGCCGGATCTGCGCCAGCAGGTCACCGGGCATGTGGCCGCGGCGGACCGGTTGGTGGCTGAGCTGCACGACGCCGGGGATGCCGGGGACCTGACGAAGACCAAGGCGAAGTTCCAGGAGTTCAAGACCCATCTGCGCGCGATTGAAGGTGTCTACGGTGTCATCGCACCATAAGTTCGGCATGGCGTTCATGCTCTCCGCGGCGCTGCTCGCTCCCGCTCGGTGGGTCCATGCGCAGGGCGATTCGCTGCGCCTGAGCCGGACCGAAGCGCAGGAGCGAGCCGTTGGCCATTCCGCCGAACTCACCCGAAGAGCCGCGGCCCGCACGGAGGCTGGTCGGCTCAAGCGCATCCCGTACCCGCACCGTCCGGAGGTGTCCGTCGAGGTCGAAGGGGCG
>JANNKI010000361.1:0-3585 GCA_031396225.1 bacterium
TTCGACCTGGCGCAGTCCATCGGCCACAACGCGCACCGCTTCTCGATCGAGTGGAGTCGCGTCGAGCCCGAGGAGGGACGCTGGGACGAGGCGGCGCTCGATCACTATCGAGACGTGCTCCTGGCGCTCCGCGAGCGCGGCATGGAACCAGTGGTGACGCTGCTCCACTACACGTTGCCGCAGTGGATGGCGGCCAAGGGTGGTTGGGAGAATCCGGCCATGGAGCGCGCGGTGGAACGCTACGTCGAGAAGGTGATGGACGTGCTGGGTTCGCACGCGCGCTGGTGGATCACGCTCAACGAGCCGGTGGTGCAGGTGTTCAAGGGCTGGCTGTTGGGACAATGGCCGCCCGGCCGCGTGCGCGCGTGGACGCTGGCGCTCAAGGTGCTCCGCCACATGCTGCGCGCGCACGTGCTTGCCTACCACGCCATCCACACGCGACGCGCGGACGCCATGGTGAGCATCGCCAAGCACGCGCTGGCGCTGTCTCCGGATGACCCCAAGAGCAGACTGGACCGCTGGTCCGTGAGCGTGCGCGGGCACCTGTTCAACCACCTGTTCCTGGAAGCGCTTCACACCGGGTTGCTGCGCGTGCCCGGCCTGTTCTGGGAGCGGCTCCCGGTGGGCCGTACGCTCGACTTCATCGGCGTGAACTACTACACGCGCGACTTCGTGCGAAACTCCGGCTACAACCTGTCGGGCCTGGTGGGGGAGTTCGCGCGGCGCGACCATCGCCAGCAGCGCGGCAAGCTCAACGACCTGGGCTGGGAGGTGTATCCCGAAGGGCTGGCGCAGTTCCTGCGCGAGTACTCGCGCTACAAGTTGCCCATCCTGATCACCGAGAACGGCATCCCCACGAGCCACGACGACGATCGCTGGGTGTTCCTGTTCATGCACCTGTGGCAGGTGGCCCGCTCCATCGCCGATGGCGTGAGCTGCGTGGGTTACCTGCATTGGTCGCTGCTCGACAATTTCGAGTGGGCCGACGGCTACAGCGGCCGCTTCGGGCTCATCGAGGTGGATTTCGCGTCGCAGGAGCGCCGCATCCGGCCGAGCGCCTGGCGCTACGCCCAGATCATCCGCCGGAACGAACTCTAGGCGGACCGCGAGAACCGAAGCAGCCCGGACCCGTGCAGCGCGCATCCTGTGAAAGCGGCCCAGCGCCACCGGGGCACCGGGCCACTCTCAACGGGCAGACTCGAACGTCACTCGAGCACGGTGACGCGGCGGCTGCTCTTCGTGGAGCCCTGGCGAGCGCTCACGAGGTAGACCCCCGGGGCCAGGCCCGCGGTGGTGAACGTGCGCTCGAGGTGGCCCTCGGCGTGGCCCTTGAACTCGGTGCGCACGCGACGGCCCTGCATGTCGAACAGCTCCACGATGCCGTCGCCCTCGCCCGGCCACTCGATGGTCAGCGAGGCCTTGCCCTGCACGGGATTCCGAGAGAGCGCCAGGTGCGGGTGGCGGAGCGCGGAGCGGTCGGGCGTCACGCCAGCCGTGGCGTTCGGATACACGCTCAGCCGGACGCCGTCCTCGAGCACGACCACCTGGGGAATGGTGAGCACGGCATCCTGGTCCGGCGTCGCCATGCCGTTCTGGAGGAGCTCGCCGTCGGACTGTCGACGGACCTCGTAGCGGTAGTTCACGTTCTGGGCCAAGATGAAGCGCTGGAGCCGGCGCGGCGTCACGTCCACCGAGACCGAAGCCGGCGCACCGATGACGCCGTCCTGGGTGATCAGGCTGCGGGTCTTGAGCGTGATGTCCCAGCGAAGCCACTCCTCGTTCAACGTGGTCTGGTCCCAGTCGAGCGAGCCGTTGATGTTGCCGATCGGGTCGGCCGTCGCCGGGTCGCCGGTGCCGAAGTTGCTGTTGTCGGAGGAGTTGCTGAAGGCGGGGTAGCTCTGGTCCGAGCGGTACTTGTAGAGCTGCTGCGCGCCCATCATCGGGGACCACGCGGTCTGATTGTGTGGGGTGTAGTGGTCGCGCTCGTCCCAGAACCAGGCGCCGCCCGCGTCGTGGGTCTCCATGCTCTGGAAGTACGCGACCTTCTCCTCCCAGCCCACGCTGGTGTCGTTCAGGCCGCAGAAGCCGACGATGGGGGCGGAGCCCCGGTTCCGCTTGATGCGGGCCTGCTCGCGTCCGTCCATCCACTGGAACACGCGCAATCCGGCGGTGGAGGGGAGGTCCAGGTCGGGCGAGCCCCACATGCGGTCGAGAGCCTCGCGCAGCGACGGGTTCACGTCGGGTCGGTGGGCGAGACACAGCTTGGGCAACACCGCCAGCGTGCCGGCGATTCGCCCGGGATGGTGCCAGCCGAGGAAGAATGCGAACGATCCGCCCATCGAGACGCCCATGGCGTACACGCGGTTCGGGTCGTGCGGCATCTCTCGGTCCGCCCAGTCGAGCAGGAACATCACGCGCTCCTCCGTGTAATCACTCACGAGGCCGCCCTGCGTGCGCGGGAAGTTGTAGGGCTGCTCGAGGTCGTAGTTGACCTCGTATCCGAAGTAGAACGACGAGTAGTCCCCGGTCGGGATGTGGTCGTCGATCGAGAGCACCCACTCGCCCGGCATGCCGGTGCCGATCAGCGAGTTGAAGAAGCTGCCGCCGCGGCCGTGCCCGTGCAGCACGAGCGCTCCGCCAGGCGCGCCGCGGATCACGCCGACGTGGAACGCGCGGCTGGGGACATTGCACATGGCTGGGAAGAGCGGCGTGCTCGTGTTGGAGGTCCACAGCACATAGTCCTCGCCCGAGGGAGATAGGAGTGTGCGTTGCCACACGGGCTTGGGGCGCTGGACGCGCTCCCAGACGGGTTCCGAAGTGACGTTCTGCCCGATCAACAGGGCGCGATCCTCGCCAAAGCCGATCCGTTCGGCCAGGACCGCGTAATAACTGAGGGCACCCACCGTCGGCGTGTTCACGAACAGGCCGCGACCGGCCCCGAGCGGCGGCTGGTCCTCGGCGATCCGGAACGTGACCTGCTGCCCGAGCAACGACGAGAGGCGCAGGTCGATCGCACTGCCATCGCCCACCTGGGCGATCTCGAGGGCGTTTTCCAGTGCGCTGGCATCGGTCAACGGCGCAGAGGACGAGAACACGTGATAGATCCAACCGGAGCCCGGCAGGTTGTCCCACGTCAGGAACGTCTGGCCGTCGTGGAAGTCGGCCCGGATCTTCGCGATGGTCGCGGCGAGGGCGTCGGGAACAAGAAGTAGTGAGGCGATGAGGCTGGCGAGGCAGATGGGGGTCGTCAGTCGAAATCGCGTCATGGATGGGAAGCCCTCGTGGCCAGAGTTCTGTGAGCAGAGCACAGTCTAGTCAGGACCTTGCAGAAAGCAAACAAATTCCTCGCCCTTCAAGCGCGGCCGAGCGTGCCACGGGCGGCGGTTCGGTATCGCCGAACGCGGTCAGCCGGCCCTGACCCGAGTTGGTGGGATCGAACGATCAGCCCGCGCAAGTGGTTGGTGGATGGGCGCCAGCAGCGCAGTCCGATGGAGCCGCTCTGGGAAGTGTCCACGCGCGACGAAGCGTGCGAGTGGCGGGATGGATGGGCGGAAGCTCGGGTGGGGGGCAAGCGAGAGCCCCGGC
>JANNKI010000371.1:0-3786 GCA_031396225.1 bacterium
GTCGGGACGCGCGCCGCTCGTGCTGATCGACGACGCGGATCGACTGGACTCGCTGTCGCGCGCTTGGGTGCGGCGGCTGGCGCTCCATCCCGCGGGAGGTGTGCTGCGTTGGGTGTTGTCGCTCCCCTCGGCCGGAGGCCGAGTCTCGGACGACGCGCGACTCCTGCTCGAGTCGGGGCACGCGGAACACCTGGCGCTCGGACCGCTCGAGCGCGATGCGGCCGATGCCCTGCTGCGCGCACGCCTGCACGGCTCGTCACCGCCGGAACTCGCGGAGGCGGTTTGGAAGCGCGCGGGCGGCCATCCGGGGCTGGTGATCGAGACGCTCCATGCGGCGGCCGAGTCGGGCGCCCTGGTGGATGGCGAGTCCGGGATCACGATCGACCGCGATCGTCTCGAGCAGCTCTCGCTCCCCGCCGACTTCGAGCAGGCCTGCCTTGCGCGGCTCGCGTCGCTCGGCCCCGAGGCCAACGCCGCCGCGGCCGCGCTCGCCGTCTGGGGCGGGCCCCTGGCCCCGTCGAGCCTCCTCACGATGGAGCCACGCGCCACGAGCGAGGCACTTGCCTCGCTCGAGGACTCGGGGCTGCTCGCGCGAGACGAGCCCGGCCGCTGCACGCTCCGTCCACCCGGGTTGGTGCGCTCGGTCGGCCAGGCGCTCGGCGCAGACGAGCGCGCGGCACTCCACCGTGCGGCGTTACGCATCGGTGGACTCGGGGCGGCGCAGCGCTTCGCGCACCTGGCGGGTGCCGGCGATTCGGTCGCCGCACTCGTCGAGGCCGAGGAGGCGCTCGCCGAGGGCGCCGGCGCGGAGCTGGCGATCGAGGCCGCGGCCGTGGCCGCGCGGCTGTCGGTCGAGGTCGCGGTCGCGTGGGAGGAGCGCGCCGGTCGCATGCTGCTGGATCGCGGACGCTACCGCGAGGCCATTCCGCATCTGGTTCGCGCGCTCGAGTGCGCACCCGACGATCCGGCGCGGGCTCGGCGCTGGCATGCGCTCTCCGGCGCGTACCTGCGCACGGGGCTCAGGGTCGAACTGGACCAGTTGCTCGCGATGGCGTTGGCCACGCCGCTCGCCGAACGCGAGCGAGCACTGCTCCTCACCAACGAGGCCGTGCGTCGCTCCACCGCGGGCGACGCGGCGGGTGCCGAGCAGGCGGCGAGCGAGGCGCTTGCGCTGGCGGAGCGCTCTGGCGACGGCGAGGCCGAGTCGCTGGCGGCGATCACGCTCGGCAACATGCAGTGTCTACAAGGGCGCATGGTCGAAGCAGTCGAGCTGGGGGCGCGCGCCGAAGCCGCGGGCACGCGCGCCGGCTATGCGCTCGGCAGGATCCGGGGGACCGGCCTGCGTGCGCTCGTCGCCGCCATGCAGCGCGAGCCGGCAGAGGCCGAGCGGCTCTACCGTACCTCGCTCGCCGAGGCCCGCAAGCGGAATGCCCGGCTCGCGGAGCTCGAGCTCTCGGCGAATCTCGCGTGGCTGCTCCTCGAGACCGGTCGCTGGAGCGAGGCGCGGGAGATGCAGGCGGAATCGCTGCGCGTGGCGCTCGAGGAGGGTTGGCCCGGAGCGGTCTCGCACGGACTCGTGAACCTGGCACTCACCGGCGCTCTCACCGGCCGCGTCGCGCGCGTGGTACGGCAGGCGAAGGTGGCGTTGCGCATGGTGCGGCGCCACGAGCGCTCCTTCGAGGCGTACGCGTGGCGCACGCTGGCGACGGCGCTTCGCGTGAGCGGACGTCCAGGGGCCGCGCTGCGCGCCGCGCGCCGGGCCCTGCAAGTCGCCGAAAGCGCGAGCCCCTCGCACGATCTGGCCTGGTGCCGCTTCGAATACGGCGTGGCATGCTCCCAGCTGGGCCGCTGGTCCGAAGCCGGGCACGTCTGGGAGCGCGGGTTGGCCGAGTGCGCGAGCGACCGACTCCCGGCCCCGATCCTCGCGGCGCTGTCGGGGCGCGCCGCGGTGCGCGCCGGGCGATTCGATGAGGCGGCGGCACGGCTTGCCGAGGCCGAGGCGTGGCTCGCGAACAGGCGGTCGCCCTACGCCGCGGCGCACGTGCAACAGCTTCATGCAGAGCTCGAACTGGCGCTCGGGCGGGCGGAGGACGGCAGTCGCGCCGCGACCGGTGCACTGGCGGGCTTCGCGGCATTGCCGGCAGCGCAGGACGCTCCCATGGCGGCGCTCGAGTTCGCGCGCGTCGCCACGCGCGCCGGCATCGCGGGACGCACACCGGTCGCCGAATGGCTGCGCGCGGCGGCGTCGGGGTTCGAGCGCCTCGGCGACCACCACCACCGCGAGCGCGCGCTCGCGCTCGCGGTCGATTGGCACCGGCGCCACACCGGCAGCGGGCCGGGCGTGGCCCGCGACCGAGACCTGCTCGAGTCGGTGACGCGGCTGCTCGACTCGCAGCCCGACCTGGATGAACTGTCGCGGCGCGCCATGCAGCTGGCGGTGGACCAACTCGACGCCGAGCGAGGCGTGCTGGTGCTGGTGGACGACGCGAGCGGCGAGCCGCGCCCCGTGGTCGAGCACGGGGCGGTCGACGCGGCGACGCGGGACCAAGCGCTCAGCTACAGCCGCGAGGTCGTGGCGCGCGTGGCGCGCAGCGGCGGCAGCCTGCTCGTGGGTGACCTGACCACGGAGCCCGAAGCACTCTCGCACAGCATGGTGGAGCTGGGCCTTCGCTCGATCCTGTGTGTGCCCATGTTCGTGTCCGGCAAGGTGGTGGGCGCGGTCTACCTGGACGACTCGCGCCGTGCCGAGGCGTTCGGCGATGCCGAGCGCGGACTCCTCGAGGGCTTTGCGCACCTGCTCGGCGTGGCCATCGAGAACAGCCGCGGGCACGAACGCGTTCGCCGCGCGAACGAGCAGTTGGTGGGCGAGAATCTCTCGCTGCGACGCGAGGTGAGCCATCGTTTTCGCCCGCAGAACTTCATCAGCGGGAGCCAGTCCATGCAGCGCATCCTCGCCATGGTCGAGCGCGCGGCGGCGGTGCCGAGCACGGTGCTGATCACGGGCGAGAATGGCACCGGCAAGGAGCTGATCGCCCGATTGCTGCACTACTCGGGGCCGCGAGCCCTGAAGCCGTTCGTCGCGGTCAACTGCGGCGCCATCACCCCGACCCTCATCGAGAGCGAGCTGTTCGGGATCCTCGCGGACGTGGCGACCGGCGTGAAGGCCCGCGCGGGACGTTTCGTCGAGGCGCACGGGGGCACCCTGTTCCTGGACGAGATCGGGGACATGCCGCTCGCGCAACAAGTGGCGTTGCTGAGCGTTCTCGCGAACCGCAAGGTCACCCCCGTGGGGGGCGGGAGGTCGGTGGACGTGGACGTGCGCGTCATCGCCGCCACGAACCGCGACCTCGCGAAGCGGATCGCCGAGGGCTCGTTCCGCGAGGACCTGTGGTATCGGCTGAACGTGGTCCCGATCGAGATGCCGGCGCTGCGCGAGCGCAAAGCCGACATCCCGGCCCTGGCGCAGCACTTCGTGGCGATGTTCGCCGCGCAGCAGGGGCGCGACCTGCCGGAATTGTCGCCGGGACTGCTCGCGGTGCTCATGCAGAGCGACTGGGCGGGAAACGTGCGCGAGTTGCAGAACTATATCGAGCGACTGATGGCCATGAACCCGGGCCGCGTGCTGCACCCGAAGCCGCTGCCGCACGATCTGCAGCAGCGCGCCCTCGCACGACCGCATCCTGAGCGAGCGCGGCCGCTGGGCGAGATGGTGGCGGAGCTCGAGAAGCGCCACCTCCTCGAAGCACTCGAGCGTCACGCCGGAAACCAGTCCCGAGCGGCTCGCGA
>JANNKI010000382.1:0-2421 GCA_031396225.1 bacterium
CGAGGCGAGCGAGCTGTGCGCGGAAGTCGGGGGTGGCGTCGAACAGCCACCAGCGGCGAGAGCCCGGGTCCACGAGCGCCAGACTCGACACGTGCTCGTTCCGCCCGCACGTGCAGCAGCGCTTGCGACAACCGGCCTGCGGCTGGCCGCCGTCCTGCGCGACGCCGAGCACGACCACGTAGGGCCGCGGGGCAGCTTCGGCACGCGCGGGCCATGCGGCCAGCGCCACCAGCAGCAGGCCGCGGCGGAGCGATCGGACGAACGTCCTGCGCGGACGGCTCGACAATCTGGACATGCGGAGCACCTCCCACGGACGAGTCGAGCGCGAACGTTAGAGGAGCCCGCCGGGTCCTGCATCCGGGAGTCCAAAGCCCCCGGTTGGACGCCGCCCAGAGACATTCCCTACGCTGGCTCTTCCATGGACCCTCGCCCCGCTTTCCGGCAGTTGTTCGGCGCGCCCCGCGCCCTGATCGGCATGGTGCACCTGGGCGCCCTCCCCGGCGCGCCAGCGGCGCACCACGCTGTCGAGCGTCTCGTGCAGCACGCCGTCGGCGAGGCCCGCGTCTATCGCGACGCCGGCTTCACCGCGCTCGCGGTGGAGAACATGCACGACCGACCGTACCTGAAAGGTGTTGTCGGGCCCGAGGTGACGGCCGCGATGGCGGTGATCGCGCACGAGATCAAGCGCGAGACAGGCCTCCCGCTCGGCGTGCAGGTGCTGGCCGCGGCGAATCGCGAGGCCGTGGCCGTGGCGCACGCCTGCGGCGCCGAGTTCGTGCGCGTGGAGGGCTTCGTGTTCGCACACGTGGCGGACGAGGGGATCATCCAGTCGTTCGCCGGCGAGCTGATGCGCTACCGGCGGACGATCGGCGCCGAGCGCGTGCGCGTGTTCGCCGACATCAAGAAGAAGCACTCATCGCACGCGCTCACCGCGGATGTCTCCCTGGCCGAGACGGCGCGCGCGGCGGAGTTCTTCCTGGCCGATGGACTTGTGGTGACGGGCGCGGCCACGGGCGAGCCCGCCGACGCCTCCGACGTGGTTGCGGCGAGCGAAGCCGGCCGGCTTCCCGTGCTGGTGGGCTCGGGCCTCACGAGCGCGAACCTCGCGAGGTTCGCGCGTGCGGACGGCTTCATCGTGGGTTCGTCGGTCAAGCAGGGCGGCGTTTGGTCCAACCCGCTTGACCCCGATGCGGTGCGCGCGATGGTCACGGCATTTGCGGCCTTGCCGCGAGCCTGAGCGCGTCGTCGTGATCCCCGAGCTGGTGCTGCTCGGCAACCTGCTCGTGGACGACGTGGTGTTCGCCGACGGCCGCACGCGCATGGCGCAGCCGGGCGGCGCCGTGCTCTACGCCTCGCTGTCCGCGGCGCTGTGGGGCACTCGCGTGGGCTGCGTGAGCCTGCGCGGCGACGACTACCCGGCCCCTGCGCTCGCCGCACTTCGCGCGCGCGGCGTGCAGCTCGATGGCGTGCATGATCTGGAATCGAACGGTGTGCGCACGTGGCTTCTTTACGAGGACCGCGTGCGACGGGTCGTCCACCGGCTGGGCTGCCCGTCGCACGAGGCGGTCTCGCCCGAAGCGCGGCACGTGCCCGAGGCGTGGCGGCGCGCGCGGGCGTTTCACCTGGCGCCCATGCCGCTCGCGAGGCAGTACCAGCTCGTCGAGGCGATCCGCGCGTGGGAGTCGCCGGAGCAGCCGGCGTTCATCTCGCTCGATCCTCACCTCCGGGTCACGCCCGAGACGCTTGGCGAATGGCGCGAGTTGCTGTCGCAGGTGGATGCGTTCTTCCCCAGCGACGACGAACTGAGTCTGCCGGGATCGGCCGAGCGCCCACCGGCCACGCTGGCCGCGCTGGCCACCGGCCGACTGCGCTTCGTCGCCTGGAAGCAAGGCGGCTCCGGCGGGGCGCTGTACGATGCGCATGAACGCCGACTGCACGCGTGGGCGGCTCGCGCGCCGCGGGTGGTGGACCCCACCGGTGCGGGCGACGCGTTCATGGCCGGGTTCGTCACCGCGCGTCTCGCGGGCCAGGCGGTTGAGCGCTGCCTTCGCCGCGCGGTGGTGACCGCGGGACTCGCGGTCGGGGCCTGGGGGCCCGACGGACTGCTCGCGGCCTCGCGCGCCGAGGCCGATGCCGCGCTGGCCGCATGGGAACGGACGGAGGTGGGCTCGTGACGATGGATCGATGGCGGATCGCGGCATCGGTGGCGCGGGCGCTGGCGGCGCACCGGGGCGTGGTGGCACTCGAGACCACGGTTGTCACCCACGGACTCCCGCGTCCCGACGGCGTGCGCGTGGCGCGCGAGCTGGAGGACCGGGTCACGTCGGCTGGAGCCGTGCCGGCCACGATCGGCCTGCTCGACGGCGAGGTGCGCGTGGGGCTCTCGAGCGAGGAGTTGGATCGGCTTGCCGGCACACCTGG
>JANNKI010000388.1:0-1501 GCA_031396225.1 bacterium
CATCACCGGCATCGTGAGCCGCGGCGGCGCGCTGCACGCGCAGTGGATGGTCCACCACCGCAAGCAGAACCCGCTCTTCGCGCAGTTCGATCGGCTGCTCGAGATCTGCAAGAAGTACGACGTCACGCTCAGCCTCGGCGACGGCCTGCGCCCCGGCTGCCTCGCGGACGCGAGCGACCGCGCGCAGTTCGCGGAGTTGAAGACGCTCGGCGAGCTGACGCTGCGCGCGTGGGCGCAGGACGTCCAGGTGATGATCGAGGGCCCGGGGCACGTGCCGATGCAGCTCATCAAGGAGAACATGGACCTCGAGCTCGAGCAGTGCCACGAGGCGCCGTTCTACACGCTTGGGCCCCTCACCACCGACATCGCCCCGGGCTACGACCACATCACCAGCGGCATCGGCGCCGCCCAGATCGGCTGGTACGGCACCGCGATGCTCTGCTACGTGACGCCCAAGGAGCACCTGGGGCTGCCCGACAAGGACGACGTGAAGGACGGCATCATTACCTACAAGATCGCGGCCCACGCCGCCGACCTCGCCAAGGGCCACCCGGGCGCGCAGATCCGCGACAACGCGCTATCGAAAGCGCGCTTCGAGTTCCGCTGGGAGGACCAGTTCAACCTGGGGCTCGACCCGGACAAGGCAAAGCAGTTCCACGACGAGACGCTCCCGCAGGAAGGCGCCAAGCTCGCGCACTTCTGCTCGATGTGCGGGCCGCACTTCTGCTCGATGAAGATCACCCAGGACGTGCGCGAGTTCGCCGCCAAGCACGGCGTCTCCGACCAGGAGGCGCTCAAGAAGGGGATGGAGGTGAAGTCGATCGAGTTCGTCCGCCAGGGCGGCGAAATCTATAGCAAGCAGTAGCCCTACGACTCCTTCTGCGGGCGGCACCCGAACATGAAGGACGAGATCGAGGACAGGTGAGTCACGCCCGCGCGTAGTCGTCCGCGATCCGGCGGCGCAACGCCGCATCCGGCAGGGGGCCCGAAAGGGCCCTCATGTTTTCCTGGAGGTGCGCGAGCTGCGACGTGGCGGGAATCGCGCAGGTCACGGCGGGATGAGCCGCGATCCATTTGAGAAACGCCTCTGCCCAGGACCTGCAGCCGATCTCGGCCGCCCATCCCGGAAGGGGCTTGGCGGTCTTCGCGCCGAAGAGGCTGCCGCCGTCGAACGGGCGGTTGACGATCACCGCCGTGCCGCGCTCGGCGGCGAGCGGCAGCAGTACACGTTCGACCTCGCGATCGTTCAAGTTGTACGTGAGTTGCACGAAGTCCAGGCGCTCGCTGCGCAACAGCCGCTCGAGGTCGTCGTGGCGCCGGCCATGAGAGGTGGTCATGCCGATGTGGCGCAGCCGTCCCTCGGACTTCCACGCCTTGAGGGTCGGCCAGTGGGACTCCCAGTCGAGCAGGTTGTGGACCTGCATGAGGTCGAAGCGGGGCACGCGCCACAGGCCGCGCGAGTGCTCCATCTGGCGCCGGCCGGCCAGTCCGCCCACGGTCC